>NZ_CAWMSA010000056.1:167723-232818 GCF_963870205.1 Anabaena sp. CA = ATCC 33047
TGTAGGTTGGCTTCTTGCTGCATCATCTCTAAATGCTGCATCACCTGACGGATATGATGTAAAATGCGCTCACCCGCAGGTGTTAGCACAGCACCATGACGACCTCTAGCAAATAAGGGTACACCTAATTCTTCTTCTAAAGTAGCGATCGCATGACTAACAGCCGGTTGGGTTAGTTGTAATTCTAAAGCTGCTTCACTAAAATTACCGCGCTCCGCTACTGCAATAACGGCGCGAAGTTGAGAAATTTTCATGGGCAATTATATGTTTCAATGTATACTGAACTTTGCTTAAATTTATATATATTTAGTAATAATCAAGACTAATCTTATGCAAGATGATTTCAGATGTCTACAATCTAAAGATAGATAAACACTTATACCAATGCAAAATTTAGTCATTGGTCATTAGTCATTGGTCATTGGTCATTAGTCATTGGTCATTGGTCATTAGTCATTGGTCATTAGTCATTGGTCATTAGTCATTGGTCATTAGTTATTAGTTTTTCTTCTCTGCTCCCCTGCTCCCCTGCTCCCCTGCTCCCCCTCTGTTTTGTAAATCCCTCTCAGGATTCATGAAAAACCACATAAAGGTAATGCACATTTAGCTTACATTGTTTTAACTCGTAAGCGATGAAAACAGATTACCTGATTGTAGGTAGTGGCTTGTCAGCTTTGGTCTTTGGTTCTTTAATGGCAAAAGCTGGTAAAAAAGTTCAAGTTTTAGAGTCCCATGAGCATCCAGGGGGCTTTGGACATACGTTTACGATGGCAAAAAAATATAAGTTTAATGCTCAACTGCATTATGTTTGGGATTGTGGCGAAGGATACACTGTCAATCGAGTTCTGAAAAAATTGAACTTGGATAAACAAGTCACCTTTGAGCGATACGAACCTGATGGTTTCGACCACATGAGAATGCCCGGTTACTCATTAGATATTCCCTCAGACTCGCAAGAATTAATCCGCCGTTTATCTCAACTTTTTCCCGAAAATAGCGAGCAGATTCGGCAATTTATTCTGGAAGTTAAACAGACAAGTGAAGGCTTAAAAATACTATCTCCCCCAATCATTCCTAGGGAAGTATTTAAACATCTTGGTCAAGTATCATCTGCTGTTAAGTATTTGCATAGTACACTTCAGGATGTTTTTGATAAATTCCAATTACCTCAAGCAGCCCAAACGCTTTTAGCATTGCAATGGCCAGACTTTTTACTACCGCCTGATCAACTTTCTTTTTACGCTTGGGTGATTTTATTCACTAACTATCAAAACGGTGCTTTTTATCCGACACATCATTTTGATCATGTGATTAATTCTCTAGTTAAAGTTATTGAAGAAAATGGCGGCGATGTTCTTCTTAATTTGGAGGTTACTGATTTTATCCTCAGCAATAAAACTGTAACAGGAGTCAAAGCAGTTAATAGAATCAATCATCAAAAATATGAATTTACTGCCAACACTATTATTTGCAATATAGACCCTCAAAAAGCTGCCCAGATGATTGGATTAGAAAACTTTTCTAAAAAAATACGTAAAAAGCTAAATTATGATTATTCTCCTTCTAACTTTATGGCTTACTGCGTTGTGAAGGATATTGATTTGCGTGATTATGGATTTGGTAAATGGAATACTTTTCATACTGGACATCGTAATTTAAATGAAGCATTTTATCAAATGTATGAAAAGCATGATTATTCTAATCCCAGTTTTGCCATTACTACACCTACATTATTGACAAATTCTGAACGTGACTGTCCAGAGGGTTATCAAATTATCGAATTTTTGACAGTTGCTAATTATGATTATTTTAAACAGTTGCGAGAAACTAATAAAAAGGATTACCGACGTAAAAAACAAGAAATTCTCAATTACATTCTAGATGTAGTAGAAAAAAACTATATTCCTGATTTGAGAAAACATTTAGTTTTTAAAATTACTGGTAGCCCAACCACTAATGAGCGATTTTGTTGGTGTCCTCAAGGTAATTCTTATGGTTCTAATCTGACACCGAAAAATATGGGAATTGGTAGATTAAATCACGAAACATCTTTAAATAACTTTTATTTTTGTAATGCTTCGTCTGGATACCCAGGTTTTGCGCCTACGTTTTGGACTGGGGCTATTCTTTATCAAAGATTATCGGGAGATGTGATTTTATCCAAGGGTTGATAAAAGCTCGATAAAAACTTGATTTGTCAAAACATCCCCTTATTGTGGTGGTGCAATATGAAAATCGCGATTATTGGCGGTGGAGCGAGTGGTATTGTAACAGCTTACCTACTTGATAAACAAGGTCATCATGTCACGATTTTTGAAAAACAACCTATTTTGGGCGGACATATTCGGACATTAAATAAAAATGTTAAACCTAATCAATCTGACTGTGAGCAAATTTTAGAAGGTGGTGTACTGGAATTTCCCTTAAATTTTCACCACTTTTTAAAATTAATGCAAGAGTTAGAGGTAGAATTAGAACCCGTTGATATTGGTTCAGGAATATTTTTAAAAGATGGTAATCACGTTCTTTCATCTGTGATGATTCAAAACAACTTTACAGGTATACAGCGTGTAATTGAATCTCTGAAGCTAAATACTCTGTATACTGGTGCTGCTGGGTTATGGTTAAAAACGCATTTTACCCAAATGCAGCAATTATATAATCAGCCAATTTGTCAATTTTTAACTAGACAGTGTATACGTAACGATTGGCTGAAATTATTGCTAATGTATAGCTATTCAATGGACTTTAATTTAATAGATAACTTTCCTGCTGAGATGGCTATTCCTACATTAAGAGATTATATTTTTGTGAAGTGGGTGAGGATTAAAGGAGGTGTGTATACTTATATTGAAAAAATTATTGAACGTTTCCGAGGTGAAATTTTTCTCAATGTGGAAGTAGCAGAGATTTTTAGACAAGCTAATTCTGTAAAAATAGTATTGTCAGATGGTGTAAAGTATCTTTTTGACAAAGTTGTTTTTGCAACGCCACCTGACCAAGTTATTAAGTTATTATCGCCTCCGACTGAAGAAGAAGTTAAGCGATTTTCAGGATGGCAGAAAAACCATGCAAAAACTATCATTCACACAGATAATTCAATGTATGGTAGTCGGGGAATTAAACAACCTGCGGAATTTGATTTTTTCCCTACTCATAAAGGATGGGGATATAATGCTTATCTCAACCAACTTTGTGGAGTGTCATCTTCTGTTAAATACAGTCTGGCTTTTAATCTAGATGATTTGATTGCTCAAGACAAAATTATTCACATTCAAAATCATCATACTCCCCTATATACGGTTGAATCTTTCAGGTACAGAAACGAAATTATTATGACTAATGGTGAGAATAATACTTATCATGCAGGGGCTTATTTAGGAGATGGTTTACATGAAGGGGCTATCACTTCTGCGTTTAGGGTTGCCCAATTAATCGGATGAGGGAAGAATTGCAGGGGGCAATTTTCAGTTAATTAGACACAGTGTAGAGACGTTGCATGCAACGTCTCTACAAGGTTTTGAAAGGGTTTTGCAACTCTAATTGCTGGCTCTGCCACAAGGTGATAAGTTTAGTGCATTGTGGTAGCAATATCTACATCGTCGGTTTTGAGTTGACCATCTTCCATATAGATAATTCGGTCAGCAATATCTAAAATGCGGTTGTCGTGGGTGACAAGCAAAATTGTACAGCCTTGTTCTTTGGCTAGTTTCTGCATTAGTTCTACAACGTCGCGTCCAGATTTTTTATCGAGTGCGGCTGTGGGTTCGTCTGCTAAGACAATTTTAGGATGGCTGACTAAAGCACGGGCGATCGCAACTCGTTGTTTCTGCCCACCAGATAAATTTTCTGGGTAGTAATTTACATGATCCCCTAATCCTACTGTCTCTAACATGGCGATCGCCTTGGCGTTGATATCATCATTTAAATACTGATCATGCAATTCCAGTGACATTCGCACGTTTTCTTTAGCTGTTAAAAATGTCATCAAGTTATGCGCCTGGAAAATATAACCTATCTGGCGACGCAATTTAGTTAACTGCTGTTTACTAGCTCCGCAGATTTCCTGGCCTAATATTTTTAAACTCCCTTCTTGCGCCGAACGCAAGCCACCCATGAGAGTTAACAGCGTTGTTTTCCCTGAGCCGGAAGGGCCTGTCATAATCACAATTTCCCCGGCTTGAATCTCTAAATTAATGTCAAATAAGACTTGTTTACGTAACCCACCTGACCCAAAATAATGATTGAGGTTCTGCACAGCAATCACAGGTTCTGAAGTTGAAAATGTCAATTCCGAATTAACTGGTATAAATTCTTGCAGCATTGTTTAATGGGGGATTGGAAGACAGAAAAGCTAATAACTAATGACTAATGACTAATAACTAATGACTAAAAGCTAAAACACGTCGGCTGGGTCAGCAGAACGTAGTTTTCGCATGGCGATCGCACCCGAAACACTACACATTATAATGGTAAGAATAAAGACATTGATTGCCCGGTCTAATTTCATGGCAATGGGTAACATGGTGGCAGCGTAGGTGACTTGATATAATCCAAAGGAAAAAATGAAGGCGGGAAGATATCCAAAGAAGGCTAATAATAATGCTTCTTGTAATAGGGCTATGAGTAAATAACCGTCTGTGTAACCCATTGCTTTGAGGGTGGCGTATTCTGGCAAATGGTCAGACACATCAGAGTAAAGAATTTGGTATACAATCACAATGCCGACAATAAACCCTACTCCCGTACCCAAGCCGAAAATAAAACCGATACCTGTACCGTTAGCCCAGTATTCTTTTTCCGTTTGGGCAAAGCCTTCTGGTGTCAAGACTCTCACATCATTGGGTAAACCTGCGGCTAGTTGCGATCGCACTTTTTCTACATCTGCACCCGGTTTTAAAGTAATTAACCCTACTTCGATTCTGTCTGCTTTACGTTCTGGAAATAGTCTTAAAAACGTAGAATCACTAACGATAACATTACCATCAGCCGCAAAGGATGCACCGTTACTAAATACGCCTTTAACATTAACGGCTATATTATTCAGTTCTGTGGGAAATTTACCTGTTTTTTGAAATATATCACCAACCGCACCGTATTCAGGACGACCTGCTTGATCAAATAACACCTGATTTAATTGTTTAATCCCATCCTGGTTTCTTTTCACTTCGGGAAACTTAAATACAGATGTCGTTGGATCAATACCCCAAACTAAGATAGCTCTATCCTGTCGGGTTTCAGGATTACGCCATTGTCCAGTACCAATATACAATGAACTGACTGACTGCACGCCTTCATAACCTAGTGTTTGATAAAGTCGCTCTCTCGAAAAACTTTTCACTGAAAATAATGTTTGAAATTGCGGATTAATTAGCACCAAATCCGCTTGTAAATTCCGATGGGGTTGTATAGCAGCATCAAACAGCGCACTTTCAAATCCCAACTGAATAAACATCAGCATATCCGCAAAGGTAATACCTGCCACCGCTACCGCTAGGCGTGTTTTTTCTTTCATTAATTGCCGCCATGCTAGCGGCGTTTTCCGCAAAATTTTAGATAACATAATTGGGGATTGGGTATTGGGTATTGGGTATTGGGTATTGGGAAATAATTCTCTCTTCTGTTCCCTACTCCCTATTCCCTATTTCTTATAATTCAATTGCTGTTTGCACTTGCAAGTTAGTTAAACCTGCAACTTTTTTGCTGTCTTCAGGAGTCAGGCGAATTTTAACTTCTATTACTCGGCTGTCGAGGTTTTCTCCTGGTTGGTTGCTAAATACGTTTTGGCGGTTGACTTGCAAGCCAATATGAGACACTTTACCACGCAGTTCTCCCGCAAAGGCTTGTCCGGTAATTGTGGCGGTTTGTCCTAGTTTGACTTTGCTGATGTCGCTTTGATAAACTTCTGCTATCGCAATCATTTGCTCGGTTTCGGCTAAGTCTGCAATGCCATCATCACTGATTTTTTCGCCGACTCTTGTATGAATTTTGAGAATTTGTCCCGCTATTGGTGCTTTGATGTAAGCTGCTTCTAGGTCTGCTTCTGCACGTTTGAGTGAGGCGATCGCTTCCTCAACTTCTGCTTGCGCTGCTTGCACATCTACAGGACGCACTTCTGCAATACTGGTGAGTGTGGCTTTCGCTTCCCTGACTTGCTTTGTACTGGTGGCGTTTATCCGGTTGAGTGCAACTTTCGCTTCTGCTAGTTGTTTGCTGGCGGTGGCGTTTATCCGGTTAAGTATAGCTTTGGCTTCGTCTAATTGCTCTTTGGCGGTTTCTACACTCAAGCGTTTACCATCAAAGGCAGAGCTAGAAATCGCCCCTTCTGCATACAATTGTTGATAACGTTTGTATTCTGCTTCGGCGTTTTTTAATTCTGCTTCTAGCTTTCTAATCGTGGCGGTTTGGGCGATTCTGTCTCCTTGCCATTGTGCCTCAATCCGAGCAATGGTTTCTCTTTGTTCTGTAATATCTCCTTGCGATTGAGCCTGTAAGCGTTCTACACTGGCTTGCTGTGCTAAAATATCGCCGCTTTTAGCTCCAGCTTTCACTTGATTGAGTTTAGCTTGGGCAACTCTCACCTGTTTTTGGGCTTGCAGTACAGCCGTTTTCAAACGGGCTTCGGAATCTAAAATGGCGATGACTTCAAAAGCCTTGACAGTATCACCTTCTTTGACAAGGATTTTAGCCACGCGATCGCCATCTAAAGCTAAGGGTGCAGATAGTTTAATTACTTCTGTTTCCGGTTCTAATCTACCTAAAGCTGTAACTTTCGGTGCGCTAGCTTCCGCTTGGACATTAGTATCTGATGCCGCAGTTTTGCCAATGTACCCAAACTGAGAAACTACATAAAAAATAATTCCACCAGTCACAGCCGTAGCTGCCATTACTAATGCAATTAACCCTTGATTGGCTCCTTTAAATAACACTTTTTGACTCATATTCCCCTCTATAAACATTATTTTTTTGTATTTCTATCCCTCTGTGCTAAATAACTTTTCAACACCAAGACACAGAGTATTTTTTATGATGCCCAGCAAATCACCCAACTGATCAAAAGCCCCTAACCTCTAACCTCTAGCCTCTGCCCTAAATAAGCCGTGATCATTTTGCCCAGCAATGTACATTGCTCAACAAAATCAATCGTTTCATTACACCACAGCTTTTCTAAAATTAAGCCATTCACCAAGCTCAATACAAAGGTAGCTAAGGCTGTATCTTGTACACCTAATAACTCACAAACTGCTTGCTGATAATTTCTATTTGCACGCTTGAATACATGATTATTGCGTAATTCATCTATGTCTTGATGCTGACAAAAATCAACCCAAACATAAGTCCACTTAATAAAGTAATCTTGGTTTTTGACTAAATATCTGCCCAAGGCTGTCATCGCCGCTTCTACAGTTTTTGCACCGCCCATCTCCGCTAAGGCTGCACTCACATCTCGCTGGCTAATTTCTTCTACTAATTGCTCAAACAATGCCTGTTTACTAGGAAAGTAATGATATAACGTTCCTGTGGAAACGCTTAAGCCTTGAGCAATTTCCCTCATGGTGATTGAACCATAGCTTTTAGAGGCAAATAAATCAAAACACTTACCGAGCAGTTCTTTGCGGTATTGCTCATGATCGACAACTTTGGGCATAATGTCTTTTTTATATCGAACGCTCGTTATTTTTAGTAAAACTCAGTTTGAGATGTTCGTCAAGAACTTATAAGCAAAATGAATCAAGGTTAAGCTTTTAGCCGATATTGTCCTGATTTATCGCTTTCTCTCTGAGCGATCGCTGAAAAATTAAATTTTTGTAAATTTACAAATTCACATTTCTTAATGTAATATTTAGTATTGGCTTTGTCAACATAGATACTCAGCCTCTATGTTGTAGTGTGCGTAAAAATTTTTAATTACACTTGCATAAAGCCGCAAACCCTAGCAGATGAATAGTAGAGAAACATAACCAGATGATTCATGTATAGTTAATCACCTATAAAACGTAATTTTAATTACTTTCACAATTTTTTCATCTGTGCAGACTGAACAGAAAAATTTGTGACAATTTTGATACAAATTTGTTAAGAATAGTTACAGCACCCGTAACACAAGGAAATTTTCTTATGGTAGATGCACTTGACAACAACCCACCGCACCAAGTCGTGATTGTTGGAGGTGGTTTTGGTGGACTTTATGCGGCAAAAGCACTTGCTAAAGCGAAGGTAGAAGTTACCCTAATTGACAAACGTAACTTTCACCTATTTCAGCCACTTCTTTACCAAGTCGCCACCGGAACGCTATCACCAGCCGATATTTCCTCGCCTTTGCGTGCCGTATTGAGCAAGAGCAAGAATACAAAAGTATTGTTAGGAGAAGTGAACGATATCGACCCAGAAGCGCAACAAGTGGTCATGGGAGATGAGAAAATTCCTTACGATACTTTAATTGTGGCCACTGGTGCGAAGCATTCGTATTTTGGTAAAGATAATTGGGAAGAATACGCGCCGGGGTTGAAGACTGTAGAAGATGCGATTGAAATGCGTCGGCGAATTTTTACAGCCTTTGAAGCGGCAGAGAAGGAAAAAGATCCAGCCAAACGGCGAGCTTGGTTGACTTTCTTGATTGTGGGTGGTGGCCCTACCGGGGTAGAATTAGCGGGTGCGATCGCTGAATTAGCATACCAAACCCTGAAACAAGATTTCCGCAACATCGACACCAAAGAAGCGCAAGTTATTCTCCTAGAAGGATTAGATCGAGTGTTGCCACCTTTCGCGCCAGAATTATCACAAGTAGCGCAAGCATCCTTACAAGATTTAGGTGTGGATGTCAAGACCAAAACTTTGGTAACGAATATTGAAAATGATATTGTTACCTTTAAACAAGGCGATGAAGTTAAAGAAATTGCCTCTAAGACTGTATTATGGGCTGCGGGTGTGCAAGCTTCCCCAATGGGTAAAGTATTAGCACAACGCACAGGTGCAGAATGCGATCGCGCCGGACGAGTTATTGTAGAACCAGACTTAAGTATTAAGGGACATAACAATATTTTCGTAGTTGGGGATTTAGCTCACTTCTCGCACCAAAACGGTAAACCCCTTCCTGGCGTTGCACCAGTCGCCAAACAAGAAGGTGAATATGTCGCCACATTAATTCAAAAACGCCAACAAGGTCAAACTTTGCCAGCATTCAAATACACCGATTACGGTAGTTTAGCAATGATTGGGCAGAATGCAGCCGTTGTAGACTTAGGCTTTATCAAGTTGAAAGGCTTCTTTGCGTGGTTATTCTGGCTAGTAATTCATATCTACTTCCTCATTGAGTTTGACAATAAGTTAGTAGTTACGATTCAGTGGGCATGGAATTATTTGACTCGTAATCGTGGAGCGAGATTAATTACAGGGCAAGAAGCTGCTGCGGGAGTCAAAACTGTTAACAATAGCAGTCATTACCAGCCCAAAGAAAATAGGCTGACAGTCAACGTCTAGAATTTTGGCTATGTAGCTAGTATTAGCTGAAAATTTGCTGAAAATTTGTGGAATAGGTATTTTGCTTCATCGAGGTAAAATGCTGATTCCACTATTTTTTTTGTGGGCAGCTTTCGGAGCAGAGGGAGCAGAGGAGCAGGGGGAGCAGGGGGAGCAGGGGAGAAAAACTAATAACTAATGACTAATGACTAATGACTAATGACTAATAACTAATAACTAAATAGTATCTCAAATGACAATTGTGAATTTTGTCAAGTGTTCATCATAAACGGCAACTTGTATCACGAGTTTGTTACACATTTATTAAGAATAGTTACACTCCTCTTAACACAAGGAAATATTAGTTATGGTAGCTTCACTTAAGAAGAATCCACCACATCAGGTTGTCATCGTTGGTGGTGGCTTTGGTGGATTGTATGCAGCAAAGGCACTTGCTCAAGCGAATGTGAATGTTACTCTCATTGATAAACGTAACTTTCATTTATTTCAGCCGCTTTTATATCAAGTTGCTACAGGTATGCTATCCCCTGCTGATATTTCCGCACCATTGCGTTCCATACTCAGCAAAAGCAAGAATACAAAAGTGTTGTTGGGAGAAGTAAAAGATATTGATCCAACTACCCAACAAGTTATTTTAGGTGATAGAGTAGTACCTTATGATACATTAATCGTTGCCACAGGCGCGAAGCATTCCTATTTTGGTAAAGATAGCTGGAAAGATTTTGCTCCTGGTTTGAAAACTGTAGAAGATGCGATAGAAATACGTCGGCGGATATTTAGCGCATTTGAAGCAGCAGAAAAAGAAACTGATCCTGAAAAACGCCGTGCTTTGTTAACTTTTGTAGTGGTGGGCGGTGGCCCTACCGGGGTAGAATTAGCGGGTGCGATCGCCGAGTTAGCATACAAAACTCTCAAAGAAGACTTCCGCGACATCGACACTTCCGAGACTAGAATTTTACTATTGCAAGGGGGCGATCGCGTCCTCCCAGCTTTAGCACCAGAGTTATCGCAAGCAGCAGCAGCATCTCTGGAAAAATTAGGTGTAATTATCCAAACTAACACCAGAGTAACCAATATTGACAACGATATCGTTACCCTCAAACAAAACGATCAATTCAAAGAAATTGCTTCAAAAACTATATTGTGGGCAGCAGGTGTGCAAGCTTCCCCAATGGGTAAAGTATTAGCAGAACGTACTGGTGTAGAGTGCGATCGCTCCGGCAGAGTTATTGTAGAACCAGACTTAAGTATTAAGGGACATAACAATATTTTCGTAGTTGGGGATTTAGCTCACTTCTCCCACCAAAACGGTAAACCCCTTCCTGGTGTTGCACCAGTCGCCAAACAAGAAGGTGAATACGTTGCCGCATTAGTGAAACAACGTCTGCGTGGTAAAACTTTGCCCGAATTTAAATATACTGATTATGGCAACCTAGCCATGATTGGGCGAAATTTAGCCGTTGTAGACTTAGGCTTGGTCAAGTTGCAAGGCTTCATTGCTTGGTTATTCTGGCTATTCATTCACATCTACTTCCTGATTGAGTTTAACCAAAAACTCCTAGTAATGATTCAATGGGCGTGGAACTACGTCACCCGCAAACGTGGCGCGAGATTGATTACTGGTAAAGAATCTTTGGCGTTGGCACAAGTTGAAAATACTAATGGTAAAAGTCAGTATACAACAGCCAACAATAGACAAACAGTCAATGCTTAGTTTTCTGCTCATAATTTCCTTGTTGGGGTGTACAGTCGTACACCCTTTCTTCTTTGTGTGTATTAATTTCGTAAACTTACAGTTTTTTGCAAAAAAAATTAATTTTTTGCCTAATATTTTAATAAAGACAATTTTTTAGTATAATATCAAGATAATTAAGCTATTATAGCTTCATTCTTCAATGCAAATAACCTATAGCGGTCGTTTGTGTAAGATTCAATTTTCTATCAATTAGCAAAGCTTTGATAAACAGGATTATTATTAACATGGAGTTATCTATACTAGCTCTACAAGCGGTAAATATTGCACTTTATGCAATTGACAAAGCTACTGGTGGCGTTTTGGAGAAAGCTGGAGCAGATGTTCTAGATTTCCTAAAAACTAGATTTAAAGATAGACTTCAGATTGAGAGTGCTAAACACCAACCAAAACTCTTAGAGGCTGCAATAGTAAGTGAAGCAGAGTCAGATAAGGAATTTAAAGAATATTTAGAAAGATTAGTTACTCAATATAACCAGTTACAAAATACCTCTAATATTTCTCAGAATACTGCATCAGGTGTTAACCTTAATGTTAACAACAACCCAGGGACGATTATAGGTCAACAAATAGGAAACCAATTTTTTCGTTAACCAGATTTACCTTGATCTTCAAAACTCAGATATAGAGCAGAATAGGAATTTATTTTATAAAATTTTAAACTACATTAAAGTAGTCATATTCTTGTTATGCTCTTTATTATTCTGGGTTATTTTTGGCTGGTTAGCTGACTATTCCTTTCCTTTTGCTCAAGCCTTAGAATTATTGCTGGCTTGTTTCAAAGGTACAGTTGCAGCACAAATTAACAGTTTACAGCTTCAATTACAAAGGACAGATATAGTTTCTCAGCTAGAAAATCACCAACAACTTAAAAAGCTCAATAATCTAGAATCTCAAGCATGGCTTTATCAAGGTGTTCTAGAGCGTCTTGTGGAAAATTCTTCTGCAAATCACGAAAAGATAGCAAGGACTCTGGAAGCCTTAGAATATAAGAGAAGTGAAATTTTACAAGAATTAGAGCCTCGCAAACCACAGCGATACCGTATTTTAGAAAAAATACAAGATTCTGCTCGTTATCTTTTAGCTAGTCAGGCTGAAAAGGATTATGAAAGACTTGAAATGATTGTAACTAACCTAGTTTTATTTACACGAAGCAGGCCGCCATCACAGTTCATCCTTTCTGAAGTAACGGGAAGATTAGCTTTAGAAATAGCACAATACGCTAATCAAATTAGTCCATATCGTCTTCGTCTTGCCTATAAAATCGACGATTTAATCAAAATTTTATCAACAAAAATAATTTTAACCTCCGATACGGACAGAACTGATAGCTCGTACCAAAAGCTGGTGAATGAATTACGCACTCAAATAAATTTATTATCTGAGCAATTTAACAGCTTACTTAGAAGCAAGCAAAAAGATTCTAACGAGTTAAATAAGCGTATTCATGAGATTTATAATCTTACTAATAATATTTCTGATTTGCAGAATACACTATCAGATAAAGATGCTCATATAGTTGCTATAAAAAAGAATAACTTAGAGCTAGTAGAGTTAGTTCAAAGAAACCAGGCTCAAATATACGAGTTGCAAAATTTAATCAGTAGATTACAAAGTGATATTGATAATTCAGCAGCTATAAATCAAAAAGACAAATATCAAATAAATTACCTGCAAAATCAATTATATCAACTAAATAAACAAAAAGAAGAGTTGAGTAAAATAATTCAAGATATTTCTACCAAGCTGAAAACAAAAGAATCTGAAATTGAAACTTTGCAGCAGGAAAAGAATAGTTTAAATTACCAAGCAGCAAGACTGCAAAAACAATACCAAGTATTATCTCAAGATTATCAACAACAAAAAAATGAAATATCTAAATTAAAGGAGCAAATAAAAAAATCTACAAAAATTAAGGTTTTACGTCCTGATGTTTCAATAGATAAAACAGCACAACAGCCTATTAGAGAAACTAGGAAAAGAATTTCTCCAGAAGAATACCATAGAATAATTAATAAGTCTGATTATGAGTATGTTAGACCTTATCAGAGGAAAGATGGCACCCCAGTCAGTGGCTACTATAGAAGACGCAAAAACAGGTAAACTTTATGATGATTTATGGTAAACATCGTAAGTAATTATATCTGGATGAATCTTGGTTACTAAAACGGCGACACCTTTAATGCACTACGTGCCAACCTATTACCCTTCTGAATCTTCACTACTTTGTTCTACAGCATCCCAAACCGCATCAGTAGTTAGCCATTTTCCAGCTTGGATGCTTTGACGTGATTGATTCAAAATAGATTGTTACCGAGACGATCACGTTACTAATATCTTTTCTCCATCCTCATATTAAAATTTAATAACCGACGTATGGTGGAGTCAATATCTATGTCTCTTCAAGAACTCAAACAGCAAGCGCGTCAACTGCCTGTAAGTGACCGCCTAGAACTGATCAATGATATCATTGAATCATTACAAGCTCCTCCAAATCCACATCCTGACCGAACACGCATTATCCAGCAGATGAAAGGTTTATTGAAAACTAATCAGCCAGCACCGACTGACGAAGAAGTAGAAGCCATGCTAGAAGAACGTCGGGTGGAGAAGTATCTTTAGTGAGAGTGTTGATTGATACCAATATCGTTTTAGATTATTTGCTAGAGCGAGAGCCTTTTTTCCAGGATGCAGAAGCTTTGTTTAACAAAATTGGTTCTGGTCAAGTTATCGGATACGTTAGTGCTACAACAGTGACTGATATTTTCTATATTGCCCGTAGACAAACACGCAACGTTGAACTGGCTAGACAAGCTATATCAACTACACTAACTGTAATGGTGATTTGCTCAGTTAATCAAGCTATATTAGAAGCAGCTTTGTCATCCGGCTTGAGTGACTTTGAAGATGCAGTACAAATTGCTTGTGCAGTAGCTCTAAGATTAGACGCGATCGCTACTCGTGATCAACAGGGCTTTTTGGGTTCACCAGTACCTGTGTTATCAGTGCGTCAGCTATTGCAGCAGTTGGGTTAGGTTGTCGATTTTGTGTCATCATCACAGAAAATGAGATGTAGGGACTCAATAATAAACTGATGACAGCCATTGCTTCTACTCTTGCATCTATCGTTGGCGCAGAAAATACCGTACACCCACAAGACAATGCTCATATTTTACAGCCGATTGGCACAAAACCCGCCAGTTGTCTTGTCTATCCCCAAACTCAAGCAGAATTAGCCGCAGTTATCGCCACGGCTTATAGTCATAACTGGCGTGTGCTTCCCTGCGGTAGTGGCAGTAAACTTAATTGGGGTGGTTTACCTCAAGATATTGATGTAGTCGTCAGTACAGAACGCATCAATCAATTAATTGAACACGCTGTAGGTGATTTGACTATCACTGTGGAAGCGGGTATGAAATTTTCCCATCTTCAACAGATTTTGGCACAATCACGGCAATTTCTGGCTCTAGACCCCTCAAAACCAGATTTAGCCACCATTGGCGGTATTGTCGCCACTGCTGATACTAATTCCCTCCGACAACGTTATGGTAGTGTGCGCGATCAACTTTTAGGTATCACCTTTATCCGTGCTGATGGTGAAATTGCCAAAGCTGGCGGCAGGGTAGTTAAAAACGTGGCTGGCTATGATTTGATGAAGTTGTTTACCGGGTCTTATGGTACATTAGGCATGATTAGCCAAGTCACTTTTCGGGTGTATCCCCAACAGGAAGCATCGGGAACTGTGGTGTTAACTGGTGACGCTGAGGCGATATCTCAAGCAGCTAATACTTTACGCGGTTCGGCTTTGACACCCACTCAAGCTGATTTATTATCTAGACAATTAGTATCTAGCTTAGGTTTGGGTGCAGGTTTGGGATTAATTGCACGTTTCCAAAGTATTAACGAAAGTGTTAAAGAACAATCTCATCGAGTTTTAGAATTAGGAGAAACGTTAGGATTAACAACAGCAGTCTATTCTGGTGCAGATGAAGATTATCTATGGCAGAGATTGCCAGAACAAATACATCATCCTGTCACAGAGTCGGCGATTACCTGCAAAATAGGAATATTACCAACTGCTGCTGTGGAGGTGTTGAAAGTAGTGGAAATTGGACTGGTGCATCTCAGCAGTGGTTTGGGTGTTGTGCAGGTTGATGATAAAAATCAGGTTTTAAAAGTGCGATCGCTTTGTCAATCTCATCACGGTTTCTTAACGGTAATGACAGCACCTGTGGCGGTGAAACGACAAATAGATGTGTGGGGATACACAGGTAATGCTTTAACATTAATGCGCCGCCTTAAACAACAGTTTGATAGCAAAAATATTTTAAGTCCTGGTCGGTTTGTTGGTGGGATTTAAACAAGTAACCACAAAGACACAGAGAGGGGAAGAATAAAAATGCAAGTTTCCAATAATTCTACTAATAATACTGCCAGTTTGAAAAATTTAACCGGGTTTGATCCAAATCATCCCCCAGATCCGAAATTAATTGATAGTTGTGTACATTGTGGCTTTTGTCTTTCCACTTGTCCCAGTTATCGGGTAATAGGTAAAGAAATGGATTCCCCTAGAGGACGTATCTATTTAATGGATGCAATTAATGAAGGGGAAATTGCTTTAAATACCGCAACAGTTCAACATTTTGACTCTTGTTTAGGCTGTTTAGCTTGTGTATCAACTTGCCCTTCAGGTGTGCAGTATGATAAACTTATTTCAGCTACTCGTCACCAAGTTGAACGAAATTATAACCGCAGTTTTTCTGATAAATTAATCCGTCAACTGATATTTTCTTTATTCCCCAACCCGGATATTTTACGCATCTTACTAATTCCGTTGTTTGTTTATCAAAAGTCGGGGGTTTCTAAACTTGTACGTGCTACAGGTTTAATTAAAAAAATCTCGCCACGTTTGGCAGCAATGGAGTCAATTCTCCCAGAAATTACCATCAAATCTTTTCAAGATAATTTACCTACTGTCATCCCCGCACAGGGTAAAAAACGCTATCGTGTCGGGGTAATTTTGGGTTGTGTGCAACGCTTGTTTTTCTCCCCTGTCAATGAAGCTACGGTGAGAGTTCTCACGGCGAATGGTTGTGAAGTTGTTATCCCTAAATCTCAAGGTTGTTGTGCAGCATTACCTGAACACCAAGGACAAACAGAACAGGCAAAAGCTTTAGCTAGACAGATGATTGACAGCTTTGCTGATACTGGTGTAGATTATGTAATTATCAATGCGGCTGGTTGTGGTCATACGTTGAAAGAATACGGTCACATCTTAGCAGATGACCCAGAATATCGAGAGAAGGCTGAAGCTTTTGCGGCTAAAGTTAAAGATGCTCAGGAGTTTTTAGCTACGGTGGGGTTAACGGCGAAACTTTCACCTGTGACTGATAAACCTGTGAATTTAGTTTATCAAGACGCTTGTCATTTGTTGCATGGTCAGAAGATTAGTGTGCAACCACGACAGTTATTAAGACAAATTCCAGGGGTGAGTTTAAAAGAACCTTTAGATGCTGCTTTGTGTTGTGGTAGTGCGGGGGTTTATAATATGCTACAGCCAGAGGTGGCTGAAGAATTAGGTCGGCAAAAGGTACAGAATTTGCTGAATACTGGTGCTGAGTTGATTGCTTCTCCTAATCCTGGTTGTGCTTTGCAAATTACTAAGCATTTACAATTGCAAGGTAAGGTAGTTTCTGTAATGCACCCGATGGAGTTGTTGGATTATTCGATTCGGGGTTTGCGGTTGAAGAGGTAAATAGGTTGATATTAGCCCCCTGGTTGGAAAGCTTGGGGGTTTGATTTTTTAACGCAGAGGTTCGCAGAGTTCACGCGGAGGTTCGCAGAGGTTGAAGGTTTGTTTTGTGTTTGGTGTTTAAAATTGGGATGCTTTCTGTTAAGCCTAGGTAAATCTTCTAGATGGGGCGATTTTAGGCTGAAAAGATGATGATAAAGTAATTCTGATTATCAACTGGGTGAGTTGCCAGGAGGAATCTATAGTACACCGATTCAGGCGGGTAGTTTGCTTCTAGACAAGAGCAAGCGATCGCTTGAAGTGTATCAGGCTATAACGCTGTAGTCCGTTGGCAAAAACTCACTTCGTATTATAACACAATTAAAGATTATGCTGGGTGCGATCGCAGGTGACATCATTGGTTCAGTCTATGAAGGTAAAAGTATCAAATCGAAAAATTTCCCCCTGTTTGATAGGCAAAGCCGCTTTACTGATGACACAGTGTTAACAGTAGCGGTAGCAGATGTGATTCTGCACACAGAGCCATTGCCCGCAAGTGGTAAGTTCATTGACCAATTTAAGTGGTACTATAGTTGCTATTTGTATGCTGGGTATGGGCGCAACTTTAGCAATTGGGCTAAATCTCACAGTCGTCAACCATACAATAGTTTTGGCAATGGTGCAGCTATGCGTGTTAGTCCCATCGGTTTTGCTTTCGATGATTTAGAGACTGTGTTAACATTAGCCCAACGCAGTGCAGAAGTGACTCATAATCATCCTGAAGGGATAAAAGGCGCGCAAGCTACCGCTACCGCCATTTTTCTGGCACGTACAGGTTATGATAAGGCAAAAATTCAGTCCTACATTCAGAATACCTTTGGTTATGACCTGGAACGCTCTCTAGACGACATTCGACCAACATATCAATATAATGCTACCTGTCAGGGTTCTGTTCCTCAAGCAATTATCGCTTTTTTAGAATCAACTAACTTTGAGGATGCCATTCGTAATGCTGTCTCTCTGGGTGGTGATAGTGACACTATTGCTTGTATTGCTGGGGGTATAGCTCAAGCATATTATGGCAGTGTCCCCAAGGCGATCGCTGATCATACTTTATCTCATCTGGATGAGCATCTATGCACAATCACCGAAAAGTTTATGTATAGGTATTGTGCTTGAACTCTCCTGGCTTTGAAAAACCAGGATTCCCAACTGATATTGCTACGTGAGCTAAAGCTACACTAGGCAATATCTGCTGATGCCATTGGAGAATTTGATGCAGCAGGATACCATCTACAAAGCCACCCAACTCTAAACCTCAAAAAATCCCACCAGTAATCAATGGTAGACGTTCACGCAAAACCGAACTACTAGCTGTCATTTTCCACCGTTGATTAACCCTACAGACAGTTTCCTCATCAAGATAAAATTATTCTGTTAGTAATATCTTCTGTCTGAAGATCAGTAGTAGTTCTCAATCCTCAGTGGATCGCTGACTACTGACATTTACAGGCATTATGGAAATTGAGATATAATATAACAGAGAAATTTCACATGACCATTTACTTTTATAAACTTTGGCAGCCTTACGGTTGTTTTTCTAATTTTTCCCCCCATCACATTGAAATTCAGGGTACTTACTGGTCAACGGTAGAGCATTACTATCAAGCACAAAAGTTTGTCGGTAGCGCAGATGCTATGATCATACCCCTAATCCGGGCAGCTAAAACCCCAGAAGAAGCTGCGGCTTTGGGACGTTGTAGCAGTCGCCGACTGCGCGCAGATTGGGATTTAGTCAAAATTCCAGTTATGCAAACTGCTGTATGGCAAAAGTTTATGACTCATCCTGATATCAAAGAAATTCTTTTGAGTACCGGGGATGAGGTTTTAGTAGAGAATTCACCTACTGATTATTTTTGGGGTTGTGGTGCAGAGCAAACCGGACAAAACCATCTCGGTAAAATCCTCATGGGTGTACGTGAAGATATCCGCAAGTTACAGGAACTGACAGTATTTTCCTGTGAGTGTCAGGAAAATAAAGGCTAAGGTTAGTTGTTAATTTTCTAATTGTCCCTGGATATAGATGACTCATATCAATTGGTTAATCACCAAAACAGCTAACAGACAACAGTAAATTTGTTACCTGTTCCCTGTTCCCTACCTGAAGGCTGATAAGTTTGATTGCTGATGCAGTGGGATTGAACTCTCCTGGCTTTGAAAAACCAGGATTCTGAACTGATATTGCTACGCCTGCTATAAGCAGACTACGCAATGTTTGTTCTGCCCCAAAGGGGCTTTGACTGGCTCAAACAGTCCTACCCGCCTCGACCAATTGCTTGGCTGTACGGTTACTTTTGGTCAACTTATGATGCTTTTTGTTATGGGTTTTTCACCAACATCATCAGTAAAAATTTACCAGAAGTCTCGTCTTAAAACAACAGGTTTTAACCTGTTGAGTCGTGTTACCCCTGCGGGGAAGCAAGCTACATCCCCTCTCTAAAGAGTAGGGGTTTTCACACTCCCACTATGTTTTGATAGGGAGTATGAAATATTTCCAGGTACTTCCAAGTCAAAAATCTCCCATCATTTAACAGTTAACAGTGAACTGTCAGCAACTTTCAGCAGGATAATTTATTTTTTTGGAGTTCCCTAACATCTCACCTGCATAACTTTTTTATCTGCTTAGTGTACATAGTTAACCACAACTATTCACAGCATTTTTTAATTTGATGAAATCTATCTCAAGATTGATTTCAGCTTGATCAATACTGAGACAAAATACAAATTTGTTCAAGCTGGGAACTAGCCTAGAGGAGATTACATCAAAGATTGGTCAATTTTTTAGAACTGATAAGTCATAGCAATTCAAAATTCACAATTCAGGCAGTCAGATGTAATTTAGCTGTTGTGATTTGGATCAGTTGCTTGATTTGAGAAAATTGGTATAATGGCGAGCCTTATAACTTGATTTTTCTTTCATGCTGAAATATTTTCAAGTATCTAATTTAGATAATTTCACGGAATTCATATAAATAATGCAGCAGATAAAATTAAAAGAATTCTTAATAAATTTTAAAATTATCTGTGTAGTAATCAGGTCAAAGAAAAAATTTAAACTTGTTTAGGTGTGCTAGGTAATGACATTTACGGATAACTCAGGTAGTTTGCCACCAGCTTTCGAGCAAGACAGTTTATGGCATCGAATCACTAATCGGATGAGGCGATCGCTCGAACTTCCAGATATTTTAACAGCTACAGTTGCGGAAATCCGCAGCTTTTTAGCCACAGACCGAGTCATGGTGTATCGGTTTGATACGGATGGTAGTGGTGAAGTAATTGCAGAATCGATTCATCAACAGCGTCTACCATCGCTATTGGGTTTACGGTTTCCCGTCGATGATATCCCCGCCGAAGCCAGAGAAATGTTTCTCTTGGCGCGTCAACGCTCAATTGTGGATGTGGCGAGTGGACAAATTGGGCTATCCTCAGTACAATCACCTACCACAGCACAACCTTTATTAAATAACAATATCTACTATAGACAAGTAGACGCTTGTCATCTGCAATATTTACAAGCAATGGGTGTGAAGTCTTCGTTGGTAGTGCCGATTGTCTTGTGTGATTTGCCAGAACCATCAAGTCAGTCGGAATTATGGGGATTGTTGGTGTCACACCACAGTCAACCACGCACGATTTTAAAACGGGAACTGAAAATCGTTCAACAAGTCAGTGAGCAACTAGCGATCGCAATCACTCACAACAATCTCCTCACAGCAACTCGCGCCCAGCAACAACGCGAAGTGATTATTAACCAAGTCACAACCCTGCTGCATAAGCAATCTCACATCAAATTACTACCAGCTTTAGAAGTCACGATTAAAGCTTTAAATGGTATCAGTGGCAGACTGTATCTGCATAAAAGTCAAGAAATGTATACATGGGGTGAGCAGCCACAGATAACAGAAGCATCAGCAAGTAGTGTGATGGAAGAACATCCCGTATGGCGTAACTGGATGGCTGAATCGAAACCGGGTGAAGTTTGGGCAATTGCTGATATTTACAAAGAACCTCGGTTGCGGGTGTTAGCTTTTGCGTTTCAGTCTACTCGGATTCGGGGAATGTTGGTGATGCCCCTACATTATCGCCAAGAGTTGATCGGAGTGATCACGATTTTACGCCCGGAATTTGACACAGAAATTCTCTGGGCGGGAAAATGTGAGGAAAATCAACGACAACAGCTACCGCGACTTTCCTTTGAAGTGTGGCGCGAACAGAAAAAAGGACAAGCACCCCAATGGACTCAGGAAGATGTTTCTTTAGCGCAAGCTTTAGGATATGATTTTGCGATCGCCATTCAACAGCGACAAACTAACCAACAAATCCAAGCACTCAACGCTGACTTAGAACGTCAGGTAAAAGAACAAACCACCGAGTTAGAAAAATCCTACCTGATTACCAAGGTACTCAAGCAAGTCACCGAGCAGATGCGTAGTAGCTTGGATTTGGCAACTACTCTACAAACCATTGTCAGGGAAGTGCGCTCTTTATTAAATTCCGACAGAGTAGTGATTTACCAACTCTTGAGCGAGTCTGAGGGTGAGGTAGTTGTCGAAGAGCTAAATGGGAATTGGGTGTCAGTTTTAGGCTTAAAATTGCCTTTGGGATGCTTTCCTGATGAATACACCAGTCTTTACTTTCGAGGTAGAGTCAGAGCCATAGACAATGTAGCTACTGATTCTATCAGTGCTTGTCATCAAGAATTTTTACAGAGCTTACAAGTACAAGCTAACTTGATTGTACCCATTAAGATGAGTCAGCAACTCTGGGGTTTACTGATTGCTCACCAGTGCGATGCACCGAGACATTGGCAAGATGCGGAGATAGATTTGTTACAACAACTAGCAGATCAAGCAGCGATCGCCATTTATCAAGCACAACTATATGAACACAGTTGTCGCGCACAAGCAGAAGCCACCGCCAAAGCCACCCAATTAGAACAAGCTTTGCTACAACTGCAAGACACCCAAACCAAATTGATTCAAAATGAAAAAATGTCCAGCTTGGGACAGTTAGTAGCAGGGATAGCCCACGAAATTAACAACCCTGTCAACTTTATCTATGGTAATCTCAGCCACGCCAGCGAATATACTCAAGAATTATTGCAAATTTTAACACTTTATCAAAAATACCATCCTCAGCCCCACCGTGAAATTTCCCAAGCCTTAGAAGAATTAGACTTAGATTTTGTCATCGAAGACTTACCCAAAATTATCTCTTCTATGCAGGTAGGTGCAGATCGCATCCGTTCTTTAGTTTTGTCATTACGCAATTTCTCCCGTCTAGATGAAGCAGAAAATAAGTATGTTGACATCCATGAAGGTATCAATAACACTTTATTGATTTTGCAACATCGACTCAAAGCAAATGCTCATTTTGCTGGCATTGAAATTATGAAAAATTATGGCGAATTACCATTGATAGAATGCTATGCCGGACAGATGAATCAAGTATTTATGAATGTACTGGCTAATGCCATTGATGCCCTAGAGGAGCATTCAACACAAAACCAGTCTATTAAATCGCAAATTAACATTACTACCCAATTTGATCCAAATCAATCTCGGATTTTGATCCGCATTGCTGACAATGGCCCAGGAATGTCGCCGGAAGTGAAAAAGCGCATATTTGACCCATTTTTCACTACTAAGTCAGTAGGAAAAGGGACAGGATTAGGTTTAGCAATCAGCTACCAAATTGTGGTAGAAAAACACGGCGGAGTTTTAGAGTGTGTCTCAGAAATCGGTCAGGGTACAGAATTTTGGATTGAAATCCCTGTTAAACCCCTAGATAACGCCCATAACAGCAGCATAGCCAACAAACCTGCTCTGAAATCGTGAGACCATAGGCAACACATAGCTATAATTTTCAAAACTTCAAAATATATGAGCGTTTACTTGCAACTGATTATCTAAGTTTGAAATATTTTTTCTGGCTTAAACTTAGCTATATTCAGGCTTTGAGATAAATTGCCATTATGACAAAGTAAAGTTTATTTGCAAACACTACCATACTAATCTAGAAGTGCTAATCTATTAATTGAAGCCACAAGGCTTCCCTGGCAGATGTAACAGCTAGAGTGTAGTTAGTAAAAGAGGTAAAAAACGCTGTTTAATTTGATGTCTGTCTCGTCAACAACCGACAACACCCAACGCGAAAGTTGATATTTCCTCAAGTAGCCAAAAATGAGGGCAATGTAACTGTTTTTCATTCTGATTTCAGATAATGAAACTGATTATATCCCTGAGTAACATGAACAAGGAGAGGAAATCAAAACAACGAGTAGATGTTGGGTGTTGTTGTGTTATGTGTTCTACTCAAACTTAGGCAACTGCGACATTAGTCTGGTGCGCTAGAGGTTAAAAACTTTACAATTACTTTGCATAAGCCAACGTTTAGACTATAATATAAAGCTATTTTGCGCTTGATAACCTGTTACAAACGTTTAAATCCAGGGTTCAACCTGAAGTTTTCTCAGGGACTTCCAGATCAAAAAATATCTAAAATGTAGGGTGCGTCAGTAGGAGAAACCCTAGCCATACCAAGAAAATATTCATCCTGACGCACCCTACTAACTACTAAGACTAGGGTGCGTCAGTGGGAGAAACCCTAGCCATACCAAGAAAATATTTATCCTGACGCACCCTACTAACTACTACTAACTACTAACAGTCGATAGGGATAATTTATTTTGTGGTGTTCCCTAAACCCCTACCCTACGGGTTCGCGGTAGCGTTGCGTAGCAAAGGCTGCGCCAACGGCAGGGTACAGGGAGAAGAATGAGCCTGCGAAAAAAGGATACAAGCCCCTTAATTCTCGCTGTTCTTGAAGCTAAAGTACAGTTAAGTGCTATTGCGTTTTATTGACAAAGCTGAGATTATGTATTTGTTCAATAAGCGTCAAATAGTAGTATGTATAAAAATTTAATGTTTAATTAAGTAAATCAAATCTGTAAAACTAACCTAATCTGATACTATTGATACCTGAGAGGTGAAGACTGCCAGCAAGCTGGAAATTGTGGAATCACAATTTTCTTCATTAACTTTTGTGATTGGTCAGCTTACTTTGGTTGAAAGTCAAGCCCAAAGCTGCTGCGAGTATTTTCGGCAATGCCTGAAAATACCTGATGTTGTCTATTGTATTTACCTATCAAACCAGATGGATAAATAAACTGTCATATATCACAAGACATAGATTGCTTTATTCGACTTTAAATTTCAAATTTTCTGAATTTTCTGTCTGCTGATTCTTGCAGAATTTAATACGCACATAACAAAATTTTAACAATCAGTTTTATGTCTGGATTAGATTTATTCAACCAAATTGATCACCAGAAAATTATTATTGCGGCAACATTTACAAGTGAATTAATAGAAGATTCCTTAGCTTATTGGCTTCAAGAGATAGGGCTACCTTATGCCATAGAGTTTTCTCCTTACAACCAGGTATTTCAAGAACTGCTGAATCCAGCCAGCCGCTTGGCTAGTAATCACGATGGCGTTAATGTAGTTCTGGTGAGGTTTGAGGATTGGGAAGCAAATAAATATCGTCTACATCTGGTAGTTGATGATACTCTCAAAGCAGAAATTTTGGGCGATCGCCTACGTCACATCCTACCAAATCACATAGAAATCGCGCACCTCAACCAATACGAAACCGAATATTTATACCAAGAAATCTTCGTAGATCGCGTCTATCTCAAGCATGGCATAGTCTTTAATGAAGACGACTGTATTATTGATGTGGGTGCAAACATTGGTTTATTTACCTTATTTGCCCAGCAAAAAGCCCCCAAAGGCAGTATTTACGCCTTTGAACCTGCACCCCACGCTTTTGATAAATTACAGACAAACGCCCAGCTTTACTGTCAAAATGCCCATCTATTTAACTGCGGCTTAGGTGGTGAATCTAGACAAGAAACCTTCACATTTTACCCTCGTTCCTCAGTCTTCTCCAGTTTCGCGGCTGATGCAGAGCAAGATGAAAAAGCTATTCGCTCAGTCATTATCAATATGCTGCAACGGGATAACTCTCTGGATGCAGACTCATTAGAACGTCTAGCTGATCAATTCCTCCAAGATAGACTAGAGCGAGAAACCTATCAGGCTCAACTGCGGAGTCTTTCCGAAATTATTGAAGAGTATCAGATTGCTAAGATTGATTTACTCAAACTCGATGCAGAGAAAAGCGAGTTAGCCATTCTCCAAGGGATAAAAGAGCATCACTGGCCTTTGATTAAGCAGATTGTGATGGAGGTGCATGATCAAGAAGGTAGCACCATTCGGCAAGTTCTGCACTTGCTGACCGAAAAAGGCTTTAAATATGTTGTTGATGAAGAGTCTCTCCTACACGGTTCGGGACTCTTTAATATTTATGCGACACGCCACAACCAAAACCAGCACTCAGAATTACAACAAGTTGCTAAAAACACAGCCCAATTAGAGAAAACCGTTCAGGATTTTAGTAGCGCATTAAAAACAGCCGCAACGCGATCGCCAATTCCCCATTTGATTTGTATATGTCCTCCATCTGCAAATAATGATGCAGCAACTAACAGTATATATGAGAGAATGCAAGAACTGTTATCAGCAGAACTCAAAGATGTTAGCGGGATGTATCTGATCAAGAGTCAAGAATTGAGCAGTATTTACCCAGTAGAGAATTACTACGATCCCTACGGCGACGAACTCGGACACATCCCCTACACACCAACCTTTTTCTGCGCCTTGGGGACAATGCTAGCGCGGAAGATATTGGCATTGAACAGCAGTCCCTACAAAGTAATTGCCCTTGACTGTGACAATACCTTATGGAGTGGTGTTTGTGGAGAAGATGGAGTTGCAGGAGTCAAAATCGAGCCACCATTTAGAAACCTACAACAATTTATCCTAGAGCAGCAAGCAACCGGCAAACTAATTTGTTTGTGCAGTAAGAACCAAGAAGAAGATGTCTTTGCAGTCTTCGAGCAACATCCAGATATGGTACTGCAACGCCATCATCTCGTGAATTGGCGGATTAATTGGCAATCGAAATCAGAGAATCTGAAACATTTAGCTAACGAATTGCAACTGAGTTTAGACAGCTTCATTTTCATAGATGACAACCCAGTTGAATGTGCAGAAGTGAGAGCCAACTGTCCAGAAATCTTGACTCTACAACTTCCCCAACAAAGCGATCGCATCCCCCAATTCTTACAACATACATGGGCTTTCGACCAACTGCAAACCACTCAAGAAGACCAACAAAGAACTAACCTCTATCAACAAAACATCCAACGCCAACGCTTACAACAAGATTCGCTTTCCTTTGCTGATTTCCTTGCCCAACTCAACTTAGAAATTGAAATTTCCCCCATGCAAAACGAGCAACTGACAAGGGTTGCTCAACTAACTCAACGCACCAATCAGTTTAACCTGACAACAATCAGACGGTCTGAGACAGAAATTCAACAACTACTGACATCAGGAAGCTTAGACTGTCGAGTAGTCAAAGTTAAAGACCGCTTCGGTGATTATGGCTTAGTAGGTTTAATGTTATTTGCAACAGCAGAAACGAGCCTAGTCGTAGACACATTTTTACTAAGTTGTCGAGTATTGGGGCGTGGTGTAGAACATCAAATGCTGGCTTATCTAGGAAACCTCGCACAACAAAAAAGACTAAGCCAACTCAAAGTTTCATACACACCCACACAAAAGAATCAACCAGCCTGGGACTTTCTGACTAGCGTCGGTAGAGAATTCCAACAAGAAAAAGAGCATAGTTGGTTATTCCAGTTTCCCTCTGAGACAGCATCTCAAATCAACTTTACCCCCACAACCAACACCCCAGTTAAACAACCAGCAAACTCTTCTCAAACTCTCCGCACGCCAGTTGCTTTAAGTCGGCGGAGCCGCCCAACGCACTGGCTCGCCTCTGCGCCTCTGCGTGAAATTTCTCCCGACTTCTATCAACGCATAGCCCGAAATCTCTACACCCCCGAACTCATCCAAAAAGAGATAGCATCCCGACAACAACGCCAAAGACCCCAGCTAGAGATAGAATTTATTGCACCTCGCACACCCATAGAAAAAGCGATCGCCAACCTATTTGCAGAAATCCTCAAACTTGATAAAGTAGGTATCAATGATAACTTCTTTGAGCTAGGCGGCGACTCCATTCGGGGAGCGATTCTGATTAATAAACTGCAAGCCCAATTAAACGAAATCATTCACTTCGTTGTTCTATTTGATACTAAAACAGTAGCAAATCTAGCAGCATACATAGAAGAAAACTACCCACAGACAGCAGCCAAACTCTTAGGTAAACAAACCACAGCAATTATTGACATACCACAAGAACGCATCGATGAAACAAAAGTTTTACAAATGCGTTCCTTGATACCCGCCATTGCTCCCCCAATAGACAAAGACACAGAGAAAAACCCACCCGCCATCTTTATCCTTTCGCCTCATCGTAGCGGCTCAACCTTACTGCGCGTCATCCTGGGGGGAAATCCGCAACTGTTTGCACCGCCAGAATTGGAACTGCTGACATTTAATACCCTTGCAGACAGAAAAGCCGCATTTTCTGGACGTTATAGCTTTTGGGCAGAAGGGACAATTCGCACCATCATGCAAATTAAAGGGTGTAGTCCAGAAGAAGCGATCGCACTAATGGAGGAATTGGAAGCCCAAAATCTCACCACCAAGCAATTTTACCACCTGATCCAGCAATGGCTAGGCGATAAAATCTTAGTAGACAAAACCCCCTCCTATTCCATAGATTTAGAAACCCTTAAACGAGCAGAAATCAACTTCCAAAACCCACTCTACATTCATTTAGTGCGCCATCCATTAGCAACGATGCGCTCTTATGAAGAAGCCAGAGTAGAACAAACATTTCCCTATCAACATCCTTTCAATAGACGACAACTCGCTGAATTAGTATGGTTAATTAGCCATCAAAATATTCTGCAATTCCTGCAAGAAATTCCACCAGAAAGACAGTATCAACTCAAATTTGAAGACATAGTTAATCAACCACAGACTACTGTAGAAAGACTCTGCCAATTTTTAGGGGTAGACTTCCATCCTGAGATGCTGCAACCATACAAAGAGAAAAAGCAGCGCATGACTGATGGTATTTACGCCCAGTCGAGAATGGTGGGAGATGTGAAATTTCACCAACATCAAAGCATTAATCCCGACACCGCCGAGAGTTGGAAGCAGTATTACAAGACTGACTTTTTAAGTAATATAGCTTGGCAAGTAGCAGAGTCTTTGGGATATCAAAGGGAAGAGGGAACAGATAATCAAAGAAATAACCTTGTGATTCCGCCAGTCAGTCGGGGAAGTACCACAGAATATCAAGAATTTCCTCTTTCCTTCGCCCAACAGAGGTTATGGGTTTTAGCTCAATTAGAGCCTGACAACCCTTTCTACAATATGTTTAAAGCGGTTCGTTTGAATGGACGCTTAAATATAGCAGTTTTAGAAAGTAGCCTCAACGAGATTATCCGCCGTCACGAAATTTTACGCACTACCTTTAGTTCTGTAGCAGGTACACCTGCACAAGTAATTGCTCCCCAGGCAACTATAAAACTTGCGGTAGTGGACTTGCAGAAATTCTCAGGACAAGCACAGTTAGAACAACTGCAACTGGTAGCCACCCAAGATCAACTACAACCCTTTGACCTCACCAAAGGACTTTTACTGCGAGTTACCTTAGTCCAACTAGAGCCAGAATCCTATGCTTTATTATTGACCATGCACCACATCATCGGTGATGGTTGGTCAATGGGAGTATTCATCAAAGAACTATCAAGTTTGTATCGCAGTTTCTTAGTGGGTGATGCTTCTCCCCTGCCAGAGTTACCGATTCAATACGCCGACTTTACGATTTGGCAGCGTCAATGGTTGCAAGGTGAAGCATTACAAACCCAAGTCAATTACTGGAAGCAACAGTTAGCCGACGCACCACCACTTTTAGAACTACCGACAGACAGGCCGCGTCCCTCCGTGCAGACTTTCCGGGGTTGGTGTTTTTCCTTCCAGATAGATGCAACACTAACAGCATCCCTAAAAGAACTCAGCCAAAAGTCAGGAACTACCCTATTTATGACCTTGATGGCGGCTTATGCTACCCTGTTGTGCCGTTACAGTGGACAGACAGACATACTGTTAGGGACACCCATCGCTAGCCGCAATCAACAAGATATAGAAGGGTTAATTGGCTTTTTTGTCAATACCTTGGTGATGCGAACTCGCCTAGAAGGCAATCCCAGTTTCTCAGAACTACTGACTCAAGTACGTTCTACCTCTATGGATGCCTACGCTAACCAAGACGTACCCTTTGAGCAGATTGTCGAAGCTTTACAAATAGAGCGCAGTCTCAGCCACAGTCCCTTATTCCAGGTGATGTTTGCATTGCAGAATGCGCCAATGGAACAGTTAGACACGCCTGAGTTAGCTGTTAATCCTCTACATCTAGATAATGTTAATGCCAAGGTTGACCTGACATTACAAATGTGGGAACAAGGCAACTGCTTACAAGGGTTTTGGCAATACAACACCGATTTGTTTGACGAAGACAGAATTGCTCGAATGAGCGGTCATTTCCAAACATTATTAGCGGGAATTGTCGCCAACCCACAGCAATCGATAGCTACTTTACCATTGCTGACTGAGGGCGAACTTCATCAGTTGTTAGTGGCATGGAATGATACTCATATACCTTATCCTGATAGCAAGTGTATTCATGAGCTATTTGAGGAACAGGTAGAACAAACACCCGATGCTGTAGCGGTGGTGTATGAAGATGAGTGTTTAACATATCGGGAATTGAACGATCGCGCCAATCAACTGGCGCACTATTTACAAACCTTGGGAGTTGAGAAAGAAGTATTGGTGGGGATTTGCGTTGAGCGATCGCTAGAAATGATCATCGGTATCCTAGCCATCAACAAAGCCGGGGGTGCTTATGTTCCCTTTGATCCTGCCTATCCCCAAGAACGCTTGGCTTATATGTTCCAAGATACAGGGGTATCAGTGCTACTGATCCAACAGCAGTTGAGAGGATTATTACCCCCCAACTCAGCTAAGGTGATTTGTTTAGACACAGATCAGGAAATCTTCAGCCAATACAGCCCAGAGAACCTAAAAACAGATGTGACACCAGACAACCTGACTCACATCATGTATACCTCTGGTTCTACAGGCATCCCCAAAGGTGTTTGCATTATCCATAGAAATGTTGTCCGCTTGGCTAAGGGAACAAACTATGCGTCATTAACACCCCAAGAAGTCTTTTTGCAACTTGGCCCCCTGTCCTTTGATGCTTCCACCTTAGAAATTTGGCCTTGTCTTTTGAATGGTGCAAAGCTTGTCTTGATGCCAAGTCAAAAGCCATCTTTAGAAGAGTTAGGGGAAATTATTCAACGCTATCAGGTGAGTATTTTATGGCTCACAGCCAGCTTATTCCATCTGATGGTAGATGAAAGGTTGTCAGATTTACAACCTGTACGTCAACTGATGAGCGGTGGTGATGTATTATCTGTAGCTCACGTTCAAAAAGTTGTGCAAGAACTGAAAAATTGTAAATTCCTCAACGGTTACGGCCCTACGGAAAACACAGTATTTACTACTTGCTTCCCGGTCACGCCGGATACTCAACTTGAGAAGTCAATTCCCATTGGGCGTGTGATTGGTAATACCCAGGTATATATTTTAGACTCGAATCTCCAACCTGTACCCGTCGGGGTTTGGGGTGAAATGTGTGTGGGTGGTGCTGGTTTAGCTAGGGGTTACTGGAATCGTCCCGGACTTAATCAGCAAAAATTTATACCTAATCCCTTTGGACATCCAGAGAGCGATCGCCTGTATAAAACTGGGGATTTAGTACGTTATTTACCCGACGGGAATATAGAATTTTTCAGTCGCATTGACAACCAAGTAAAAATCCGGGGCTTCCGCATAGAACTGGCGGAAATTGAGGTGGTTTTAACTCAACATCCCCAAGTACGGGATGCTGTGGTGATTGCCAGAGAAGACAAACCGGGGAGCAAGAGTTTAGCAGCATACTTGATCCCCGAAGGAACACAGCCCACCAGTAGCGAGTTGCGAGCCTTCCTCAAGCAAAAGCTACCTGATTATATGGTGCCGGCATCCTTCACAGTGATGGCAGCTTTACCAATTACCCCCAATGGTAAAGTAGACCGTCGTGCCTTACCAGTACCAGAGTTTGAGTTGAATGACTCCAATAGCTTGGTTGCTCCCCGCACCGATAACGAAAAAATACTGTTGCAAATTTGGCAAGATGTTTTACTATTGAAACAAGTTTGCATTCATGACAACTTCTTTGAGTTGGGTGGCGATTCCATTATCGGTATCCAAATTATCGCCAGAGCCAATCAAGCTGGATTAAAATTAACTCCAAAACAGCTATTTCAGCATCAAACCATCGCTGAGTTAGCTGCCGTAGCGGTGACAAATACCACCCAAAAGGCAGAACAAGGCTTAGTTACAGGCAATGTTCCCTTAACACCGATTCAGCATTGGTTCTTTGAGCGGAATTTAGCCGAACCCCATCACTTTAACCAATCCGTCCTGCTAGAAGTTCCGCCCCATATCAAGCCGGAATTATTAGAACAGGCATTACAAAAGCTGTTATACCATCACGATGCTTTAAGACTGCGGTATGTGCAGCAAGCAACGCAATGGCAGCAGTACAACAGTGATGTGTGCGATGACCTATCCTTAGCGATCGCTGATTTATCCCATCTTGCTCCAGCAGCACAAACAAAAGCTATTGAGAGTCAGGCAGAGGAAATCCAGCGATCGCTAAATTTAGCAGATGGGCCGCTCATGCGAGTCCTGCTGTTTAACTTAGGCGAATCTTCTCCTAGTCGGCTGCTAATTGTCATCCATCACCTAGCGGTAGATGGGATTTCCTGGCGGATATTGCTAGAAGATTTATCTCAAGCCTACAAACAATTAGATAGTGGAAATCACATCCAACTCCCTGCAAAAACCACATCCTTTAAAGATTGGGCAATTCGATTGCAGAATTATGCAGCAGATCCAGAACTGCACCGGGAAATAGACTATTGGCTCGACTCCATGCAGTTCGCAGTTGCTCCTTTACCCTTAGACTTTCCCGCTACTGCATCAGCCAACACTGTCGGCTCAAGTCGCACTGTTTCTGTATCCCTGAGTATAGAACAGACTCGCGCTCTGCTACAGGATGTCCCGGTCGCGTACAACACCCAAATTAACGATGTACTATTGACCGCATTAGTAGAAAGTTTTGCCCAATGGACAGGCTACGATTCTCTACTGATTGAATTAGAAGGACACGGACGGGAGGACTTATTTACAGATGTAGACTTGTCCCGGACAGTCGGCTGGTTTACCAGTATCTTTCCCGTTTGCTTAAAAGCAGGTCTTCACCACCCTGGAGAAGCTCTTAAGTCAGTCAAGGAGCAACTGCGACACATCCCCAACCGAGGTATTGGCTACGGTATCCTGCGGTATCTCAGCCGGGATGCAGCCATCAATCAGCAACTTGGGCTACTTCCCCAAGCTCAGGTCAGCTTCAACTACTTAGGTCAATTCGACCAAACACACCTAGCGTCTCTGGGTTGGAAATATGCTCAAGAATCTAGCGGTTCTATTCACTCTCCCAAAGGACAACGCCGCCATTTGTTGAATGTGAATGGATTAGTGATTGAGGGCAGATTGCAACTGGAGTGGAAATATAGCTCGGCTTTCCATCACCAGTCTACAGTAGAAAACTTGGCTAACAACTATGTGAAAACCCTAGAAGCAATTATTGACCACTGTTTATCAACAGAAGCAGGAGGTTATACACCTTCAGATTTTCCCGAAGTTAATTTGAGTCAAGAAGCCTTGGATGAACTGCTAGCAGAAATTGAATAAAGTAGTTCACAACTCATCTCTATTAAGAGAAGATTTGTCATCACTTTGTCCCTTGTTTTCCTTCTTCCATACCAATAATATTCATTGTTTATGACAATCTCGAAAGCAACACTCACAACCACGCGGGATTCAGGAGTTTTAGTTAATAAACTCGCTTCCAAAATCTCCTGCATTTCTTATCAAAGTATGCGGCGGTCTAGCAGAGTATTGAGAGAATTTATCCTTTATTATTTTCCAATTTATAATCTCTCAATGAATGACTTCTTTCGGTTTTATCCCATCTTAGGTTTTATCGAAGCTCTGGTTTATCAAACTGATGACGAAGTAGAAAGAATCCAACATGATGGTTGTGAAAAACTGCAAAATTCCCCTTGGCAAGCAAAACAGGAAATGATTCTAGCTGTTTTGGAAGAATATAATCTCAAACATTGCCAAGTTGAATTTTATATGGAGAAGCTAGGCGAGTATTTTGAATTAGAAACAAAGTTATTATCTAGTTCTCATGTGACTCATGGCATGATTAAACAGGCGGCAGAATTGCGTTCTTCTGACTATCGAATTCTGCACTGTACTTTGCTGAAAATGTTAGGTTTAAATTACCAAGAAGATGAGTTAAATGAAGAACTAAGACTGATGTGGCCTTTAGAAGTTTTAAATGACATCGAGGATGATTTGATGTCTTATACAGAGGATGTGGCCGCTAAACATTATAATACTTATAGAATGTTTGTCAAAATTTATGGGGAAAAAGCTCCCTATTACTTAAAGAAAGAGTTAGATTTTTACGAAAGTCTATATCATAAACAAATCAGTAGGTTTTCGGGAATGAGACGAGAAGCTTTTCTCAAACCTTGGAATGCCTATCGACTTGACCATCCAGTACCCGTGATTCCTGAACCAATTCTGGAAGAATAATATCAAATATTGCTTATGGCTAATAGCCAATTGCTAGTTATTGATTAATATCCGGTATTGGTTATTAGCAACTGATTGAAGCAGCGAAACAAAATACATAACAGGAGTGTAATTATGTATTTCAATGGTAACTCGCAAATCCTCACAGATTACAGTGAATTAGTAATTGATTTATTTCATGCTGTTGATGCCTGTCAATGGGAAAATCTCACAAATATTTTTGATAAAAATATCATCTATGAGCGTCCGGGTTACAATGCTTTTGTTGGCATTGAACGCTTGCTGAAGTTTTATAAAATGGAAAGAGTAATTGCATCAGGTAAACATTACATCGAGCGTGTTACAATTGATGGCAGTTATGGAGCTTGTTGGGGGAGATTTGTGGGCGTTAGCAAAGAAGCTTGTCAAATAGATGAACTTTTTGCTGATGTCTACTCTTTTGAGAAAGGTAAGATTAAAACTCGCAAAACACACTTTTTTAGACCAGCCGTTTAGGAAAATTGTAGAGGTGGGGTGGTGAAACAACAACGTGGTGTGACAATTTGGTTAACTGGTTTGAGTGGTGCTGGTAAAACTACCATCAGTCAGTATTTAGAAACAGAACTGCGATCGCACGGTTATAAACTGGAAGTGCTAGATGGCGATGTAGTCCGACAAAACTTAAGTAAAGGTTTAACTTTCAGCAAGGAGGATAGGGACGAAAATATTCGGCGCATTGGTTTTGTCGCTCACCTGTTAACTAGAAATAACGTCATTGTCCTGGTTTCAGCCATCTCACCATATCGAGCAGTTCGCCAAGAAGTGAAAGCAAAAATCGGTGATTTTATTGAAGTATACGTCAATGCACCCTTAGAAGTTTGTGAACAGCGAGATGTGAAAGGTTTGTATAAAAAAGCTAGAGCCGGGGAAATCAAAAACTTCACCGGAATTGATGATTTATACGAAATACCTCTCACACCAGATATTGAATGCAAAACTAATCAAGAAAGTGTTGCCGAAAGTGCTAATAAAATTTTAAACAAGTTAGAACAATTAGGTTACATTGATTCTTTAGTAGTGCCACAATTAAATAACAACTCATTGCGAGTGTAAGACGATAGTTTCTCACTATTCCTTACCACTAGGTGATTAACAAACAAAATAATTTGAAGCTTTCTCATCCACTCAAGCTGAACCGCTTGCGGTAGGCGAAGTAACACAAAAAAACTTTTTAAGCATCTTTAAAAAACCAGTTTGTTATAAAATGAAAATCAGGGAATAAATGAGATGGTTTTAGTGAAAGAAAAGGAACTATGTAAACTTTTTGTGGAAGTGGGAAGGCAGCAATATAACCTTGCTGCTATGGGTAATAATTTCGCTAAAAATGATGAACTAGCCTGGAATAATTTTATTACTAATCTACTAGCAGCAAAGCACGATACTGCTGTGGAAACAGCCTATAAATATCTAACAAATGCGGTTGATGAATATAATCAACATCATCAGCCAGAGGTCAATATCAAAATTGTTTATAATTATTTTGTCGCTAAAATTCTGCGTTCCATATTTGTTGAACCATCGGAATTAGAAAAAGACTGGTATTTTATTTGTCACACCACAGAAATTCCCCAACCTGGGGATTTTGTGACTGTGCAGATTTTTCAAGAACCTTTGGTAGCTGTACGTCAATCAGACGGAACGATTCGCGTTTTCCTCAACGTTTGCACTCATCGCCAATCACCAGTATTTGAGGGTAAAGGTTGTATAGGTGCAGATAAATCAGTGCTTTGTCCTTATCATGGATGGGCATTTGGCGCAGATGGTCATTGCAAGAATGCACCAGGGGCAAATAGGGGAGAGTTTGGAGCAGATTTTGACCTAAAAAATTATAGTTTACAAGTTTTTGAAACAAAAATTGCTGACAATCAACGTGTTTTTGCCAGAATTGCTCAAAATCATCAGCATCAGGCAGAAACACCGCCACCAAGCCCTCAAAACATCGGCGTAGAAATTACAAATCTGCTCAATTCTGTCAGTCCTGGTTATGCAGATGGGGAAACCGCCACACTTCCAGAAACAATTCGCCTGTGGTTGAGAATTGGTTATTTAGAAGCGCAACTACAGCAGCTAATTGCAGACATCAACCAAGGAGAAACCAACCTTAGCCAGCAATTAATTTTAGATTCATTAATTGGGGAACTAAAACAAGCTATCCTCACCGTTGATAGTGATGGCTTAACTACAGAATTGGATGCAGTGCTGCAACGAATCTACAGCCTGGATGAGCAACAGCAGTTAATTGGCCAGCCTAGAGAATACCCGAAAGTTGAGCCTGAGCATCGAGAAGATTTTGCAGCAGAAGAAAGAAGACAAGCATTACCAATTTGGATTTATGGCGATGCAGCGTTATTCGCGCTGGAAGTGGAGCATTTAATTAAACCAACTTGGCAATTTGTTTGTCATATTAACGAAATTCCCCAACCAGGTAACTTTACTTGGTTGGATATTGTAGGTGAACGTGCCTACGTCATTCGCACCGCAAGCGGTGAAATTTTCGCGGGTAAACTTCCTGATGTTACCCAACGGGCGAACTATCCGCAATTTGGTTTACCCAATTACGGTTTAGAACCCATCGACATTGACATTTTTTATGGCTTTATTTTCATTCGTTTTACTTGGGAAGGTTCAAGATTAGCCGAAAGTTGGTATCAACCCGGCTTATTAGAACCCTACCAACTGGAAAAGATGCAACCGATTGGTAGCATCGGTCACTATTGCATTAATGTGGAGGTGGATTATAAATTACTGTGGGAGAACTTCCTAGAAGATTACCACTTTCCGATGATGCACAAAGGTTTAACTCGTCGCTTTGGAGTGTCGAGTGATTGTGAAGGCATCAACGGTATGATTATTCCCATGCGTGACCCGGCTTCACCCAGTTTAACCCCCATCGAGCGACAATATTATGATGCTGCTAAGGCGATCGCTCGTCATTCTTGGGAACGTGAGCAGGAATTACAAGAATTTGCGGCGGAAAACCAGGCTTTACCCGAAACCCTGTGTTTTTCAGCCTTCTGTTCCATGTCGGCTCAAGAAGAAATACCCATGCCTTTTTCCTTGAGCGTATTTCCTGAACACGTACAAACTTTTTCCTTAGTGCCAGCCGGGCCGAGAGAATGCCGTTTTCACGTGCGTAGTTATGGCCATGTCCTTGACTCTAACGATCCTCACAGTCAAGCCATTGAAAAAGCGCGACTAGCGAATATTCAATTACTGGTGGAATCGCTACATGAGGACATTCGCGTTAACTATATCTGTCAAGACAGCGTTTCCTCACGGCTGTTTGAGAAAACAGGTGTATTCAGTATTGCCGAGTATGATGTTGCTAAGTTTCAGGAGGCTATCCGCCTGAAGCTGCCAATCACCAGTCATCACCAGAAACCCTTATGACTACTACTGTACCATCAGTCAATGCTGCAACAGAAATTGAGACTCGCAAAGCTGACCACCTACGTGTCTGCTTAGAAGAAGATGTCCAGTTTCAGCAAGTAACTAGCGGATTTGAAAGCTATCGCTTTACTCATCATTGTCTGCCGGAAATCAACCGCAGTGACATTAACCTGCAAACAACCTTTTTAGGTAAGCATCTCGGTGCGCCTTTGTTGATTTCTTCCATGACTGGGGGGACAGAGTTAGCGAAGTTAGTTAACACTCGTTTAGCTACAGTGGCTCAACGCTACCGATTAGCAATGGGGGTTGGCTCACAAAGAATTGCGATTGAACAACCTCATTTAGCCCCTACCTTTGCTGTGCGTTCCTTTGCGCCTGACATTTTATTGTTAGCTAACTTGGGGGCGGTGCAACTAAATTATGGCTGTGGGCTGGATGAGTGTTTGCATCTGGTAAACTCCCTAGAGGCTGATGCCCTGATTTTACATCTTAACCCCTTGCAAGAGTGTGTCCAGTCAAAAGGAGATACAAATTTTCGGGGCTTATTAAGTAAAATTGCCCAGCTTTGTGAAAAGTTACCCGTGCCGGTGATTGCCAAAGAAGTGGGCAATGGCATTTCTGCGGTGATGGCACAAAAGTTAATTGATGCGGGAGTAGCAGCGATTGATGTGGCTGGGGCTGGTGGAACTTCCTGGGCGAAGGTAGAAAGCCAACGCGCTCAAGACAACAAACAACGCCGTTTAGGACAAACCTTTGGCGATTGGGGTTTACCAACCGCAGAGTGTATAACTTCTATCCGGGCTAGTAACCTGACAATTCCCTTGATTGCGTCTGGTGGACTAAGCAACGGCTTGGATGTTGCCAAAGCGATCGCATTAGGAGCAGACTTAGCAGGATTAGCCCGACCTTTTTTAGCAGCCGCCGTACAATCAGAAGCCGCCGTTGAGGAATTGGTCGAAATCCTCATTGCTGAACTGGAAACAGCACTATTTTGTACTGGCAATACCACCTTGTCAGAACTGAGAAGTTCTGGTGTATTGCAACCTGTCCAAAAGTGAGGAGTCCTGAGAAATTCTTAATTTTGAATTTTGAATTTTGAATTTTGTAGCTTGCTTCGACCTAGGAGTATTTTGAATTAATTCCTCCCCTGCCTTCTGCTGTCAACGAGTGATAAATGTAACATGAAAGTAGATGACTGCAACCAACCCACGCCAAACGCCCTGCATATTCAAGGACTAATAGCGATCGCGATCGTTAGTCTCATCTGGGCAACAACTTTTCCACTAACTAAAAATGCAGTCACTAGCTTTTCACCAGCTGTACTCACAGCTAGCCGTTTCACCGTTGCAGCAGCAATATTTACCCCATACCTACGCGGACTCAATCCGCAAATCTTACGCGATGGCCTAGTTTTAGGACTGCTGCTGTTTATTTGCTTCACCTGCCAAGCGTTGGGGCTGGAAACTGCCAATGCTAACCGAGGAGGATTTATTTTCAGCTTGAATGTGATCATCGTACCCTTACTAGGTGCTTTCTTTGGTCAGTCATTGCTGCTGAAAACCCTACTCGCCGCCGGTATTGCCCTCACAGGTATCGGCATTATGTGTTGGGAAAATGGTTCACTAGGCATAGGGGATTTACTGTTATTTGGCGATACCTTCGTTTACGGGGTGTATATGCTGGTACTTCAGGGAAGCGTACAACGGCACTCAACCCTATCTCTCACTGCCATCCAACTTTGGCTCATAGCAGTATTAAGTGCAGTCTGGGCTGCACCGGAGATAGTTGGACAATTTGAGACTCTGACCCATAACTATGGTATTATTCTTTACCTGGCTTTAGTCGGAACTGCCGCCTGTATCTGGTTAGAAACTATAGGCCAGCAATGGATTTCCGCTTCTGAAGCTGCGCTAATGTGTACCCTTGATCCGGTACTTACCTCTGTTTTTTCCTTTTGGCTACTCGGTGAGAAGTTTGGAGTACGTGGTTTAATTGGCACGGCTCTCGTACTAACTGCATTGATTTTAAGTCAGAGTAAGTCTGAATATATAGACCGAAAATTAATCTTGGGTGCAGATGATGTTTAAACATTAATATTTTTAACTTTTTTACTTCAAATATCAGATTTTGGTTAAAACTATGCTGAAATTTTCCATTGAATTTAGACCTCCTACTCCTGCTGAAAAAACTTTAGTTATCGGTACATTAGGCCCTAGTGGTACGAGTAGTGACTATGCTTCTAGTTATATAGTCAAACAATTAGAAGCAGAAAACTTGACTGGAGAAATTCAGTTATTTGATAGCTTTCCAGATGTGAAAACAGCCTTGCTACAAAACCAGATTGATTTGGCTGTAGTTCCTCATGCTTACGACTCGATTAATGAATTTTATATGGAGCCAAGTTTTGATTTAGGCTTCATTTTTATCTATCCAACTCCAGTGTATGGATTAGCTAAAAAGAAAAATACAGATGTAACTTTTAAAGGGGCGAGAATTGTTACCCATCCTGCACCTTTACCTTTGTTGTCCCAACTTTTACCAGAATCGGAAGATCAATCAGAAATTCAAGTTGATTTGTCTGCTTCAACTAGCGATGCAGCCATTCAAGTACAAAAGGGTTTAGCGACTCTAGCGATTACTAATAAAAATGCGGTTGAAGCCTATGATTTAGAGTTTATTTCTACTTATGGCAAAATTCCTATGAGTTGGTCAATTTTCTATAAAAAAAATAGCATAAACTAATGAGTCAATTTTTTCCCACACCCAAAGTTACACAACTGAATGCGGATGTAGAATTAATCGCCTTCGATTGTCAAGATACCCTTGTACAACTCGTGTATCTTGCACCTGGAGCAACTTTCCCACTACATCAACATCTTGAAAGTCAGATGGGAATGATAATTTCTGGACGTTTAGAAATGAACGTCAATGGCATTACAGAAATTATTGAACCACTACAACAAGCTTACATTGCTAATGCTTTTGTACCTCATGGTTCTGTGAATATTTTTCCAGAAACAGCCCTGGTGTTTGATGTCAAACGTACTATAAATACTTTGCCATCAGCCAACAACGACGAAGTATTTCTGAAGGTATCGCCTAAAGAAGATGAAATTACTGGCTTACCCTCTGAATATGTTGTAGCTTCTTGGTTTGAAATTGTTATCATCAACATTCCACCAGCAGGAAAAATACCCATCCATCAATCTGATAAGGAAGAAATGGGAATTATCCTAAATGGTCAATTGATGATGACTGTGGGAGAGGAACAGAAACTAATAGAATATGGTAGTATTTATTATGCTCCAGCTAATGTGATTTGTGGAGGATATAATACTTCTGAGGAAACAGTAACATTGGTGAAAATTTCAATTTTACCTTGTGCTGATTTATCGGAACAAGAAGCTGATTTGAAAAAAATAACTGCGCGATCGCTAACTGCAACCTAGAGGACTATTAAGCATGGATTTAGGACTAACAGGGAAAGTAGCTTTAGTGACAGGTGCTAGTGCTGGTATTGGTTATGCCATATCTGAAAAACTAGCAGCAGAAGGCTGTCATTTAGTAATTTGCGGGAGAAATACCGAACGCTTAGAACAAGCTTATCAAAAATTGGTTAATTCTCCCGGTAAAATTATTACTTGCTGTGCTGATGTTCACCAAGCCACCGACTCAGAAAAATTAGTTGAGTTAGCCCTGAATCAATTTGGTAAAATCGATATCTTGGTCAATAATTCTGATGGAGCTAAATTTTCCAGCGTTGCAGTTGAAAATATATCTGAGGAAGATTGGTCAACTGTATTTGAAGGGAAATTAATGGGCTATATCCGTATGACCAATTTGGTTTTATCTACCATGAAAAATCAACAATGGGGACGGATAATCAACATTATTGGTACATCCGGGAAAGAACCTTCACCACGTTTAATTAAATCAGGAGTAGCGAATGCAGCATTAATTAACTTTACTAAATCTGTAGCTACCCAAGTCGCCAAGTGGAATGTATTAGTTAACGCTGTTAACCCCGGTATTATTGATACACCCAGACATCGAGAATATTTAGAAGTATTTGCCCAAAAAGAAGACCGAAATATTGAGACGATTATAGAGGGAATAGATAACAGCATTCCTCTAGGTCGTCGTGGACTTTCTAGGGAGGTAGCTGATTTAGTGGCTTTTCTCAGTTCAGAACGTTCTAGTTATATCACAGGTGTAACTATTCCCGTTGATGGTGGATTATCCACGGCAGCTTTTTAATTAGTTTAAAAACAATTTTTAGTAAATTTATTTAATATAAACAAATAACAATGGTAGCTATACAACAACAAAATAAAAATAAAGATATTGAAGCCATCTACCCACTTTCGCCAATGCAGGAGGGGATGTTATTTCATACCCTCTATCAGCCAGAATCAAAAATCTACTTTGAACAGTTTCGCTTTACGCTGCATGGTGATTTAAATCCAGGTGCATTTGAGCAAGCTTGGCAACAGGTGGTACAAAGACACTCGTCTTTACGGACTTTGTTTGTTTGGAATAACCGTAAACAGCCATTACAAATAGTACGTAAACAAGTTAGTTTACCTTGGATTAATCAAGATTTACGTTTTCTGTCAAACGAGGAACAGCAAACAGAAATTAATGCTTTTTTAACCAACGATAAACAGCAAGGGTTTCAACTTGATAAAGCTCCCTTGATGCGGTTTGTATTATTTCGGTTGGCAGACGACACTTATCATTTTGTTTGGAGCTTTCATCATATATTACTTGATGGTTGGAGTTGGCCGATTCTGTTTAAAGAAATATTTGCTGTTTACGATGGCATCACTAATCATCAAAAATTATATTTAACTCCATCTCGTCCTTACCGAGATTATATTAATTGGTTGCAGCAACAAGACTTGTCTATTGCTAAGGAATTTTGGCGGCGGACTCTGGAAGGTTTTACGACACCTACACCTTTGGTTGTGGAACAAACTGTAGGGCAGGTTTCTCAGCCACAAAATAGTTATATTCGACATCAAAATTTATCAGCAGAAGCAACTGCAAAAATTAAATCTTTTGCTCAACAACATCATCTTACTGTTTCAACTTTAGTACAGGCGGCTTGGGCTTTGTTATTGAGTCGCTACAGTGATGAATCTGATGTAGTATTTGGGGCTACAGTGTCCGGTCGTCCGCATCATTTATCTGGTGTGGAATCAATGGTAGGGTTGTTTATTAATACCTTACCTGTGCGGGTAAAAATCCCAGAAACAGATGATTTGTTACCTTGGCTAGTGCAGTTGCAACAAGAACATATAGAACGGGAGCAGTATTCCTACACCTCACTGGTAGATATTCAAGGTGTGAGTGCAATTCCTCGCAATCAACCTTTATTTGAAAGCATTGTGGTGTTTGAAAATTATCCTGTTAACGCCACACTGCAAGCACTTCCTGATAATTTGCGAATAGGCGATCGCCAAGCCTTGGGCGAAACGAATTATCCTATAACTGTGGTTGCAATTCCCGGTGAAGAACTAGCCATCAAAATCAATTATGATTGCAATCGCTTTGATGCAGATACCATTGACCGGATGATTGGTCATTTGCTCACACTGTTACAGGGAATTGTCACTAACCCCCATCGTCGTGCAGCCGAACTACCCCTACTCACACCAGCAGAACAAAATTTACTGTTAGTAGAATGGAACGCTACCCCAGCCACCCATCCGATCACAGATTGCATTCATCAAGTATTTGAGCAGCAAGTTGCAAAAACACCCGCAGATGTAGCGGTGGTATATGAGAATCACAGCTTCACCTACCAAGAGTTAAACCAACGCGCCAACCAACTCGCCCACCATCTAAAAAGTTTGGGTATCAAACCTGATGCACCTGTAGGGATTTGTTTAGAACGTTCTCTAGAAGCCGCAATTGCCATCTTAGCAACCTTGAAAGCTGGCGGTGCTTGCCTTCCCCTTGACCCTACCTATCCGTCAGAGCGTTTAGCATTTATGCTGGCAGATAGTCGCGCCAGTGTTGTCTTAACTCAGGCTAGTTTAAAGCCATTGCTGGAGCAGGATTTTCACCACCATCTAATTCTGTTAGATGAACAATGGCAGGAGATAGCCAAAGAATCTGATATCAATCCCCAAACCCAAACACAAGCAGATAATTTAGCCTACATCATCTATACTTCCGGGTCTACAGGCACACCAAAAGGTACTCTTGTCCCCCATCGCTCACTCACCAATTTAGTAGAACACCATCAAGCGCAGATGGCAACAGGCGTAGGTGTGCTTCAGTTTGCCTCCCTCAGCTTTGATGTTAGCTATCATGAAATGTTTGCGGCGTGGGGTTTGGGCGGTACACTGTACATGATTCCCGAAAGCGATCGCAAAGACTTAGATAAACTAATTAACTTACTCGCAACACAACCAATTGCAAAAGTGTTTCTTCCCGTTACCCTGTGGCAACAATTAGCGGAAATATACGGAGAAGAAGAGCATCTATTTAAACACATTAGAGAAGCGATCGCCTGTGGGGAACAGTTGCAAATTACCCAACCCATGATTAAGCTGTTTCAACGTTTAGAAGATTGTAGACTCTACAACTTCTACGGCCCTACAGAAGCAGACTTAGTTACAGCCTATACCTTCAGCCAGCAACCAGAAACATGGCCAATTTATCCCCCCATTGGTAAACCTGCCGTTAACGTCCAAGTTTATCTATTAGACCGCAATCTGCAACCCGTACCAATTGGTGTCCCTGGGGAAATCTACGTTAGCGGTGACGGTTTAGCCCGTGGCTACCTCAACCGCCCAGATTTGACACAACAGAAGTTTATTCCCAATCCCTTTGAGAAGGCAGAAGGCAGGAGGCAGGAGGCAGAAGGTTTTTCCCCCTACACCCTCCAAGGCAAAAGACTATACAAAACAGGCGACTTAGCTAAATATTTACCAGATGGCAACATCGAATTTTTGGGACGGATAGATGATTTAGTCAAAGTCCGGGGTTTTCGGGTGGAACTTGGGGAAGTAGAAGCGGTATTGAGCAAACATCCCCAAATCAACCAAGCCGTTGCTAAGGTATTCGGACAAAGTGCCAGAGAAAAATATTTAGTTGCTTACTTTGTCCCCATTCAAGGACAGACAATTACTGTTGAACAGTTGCGTGATTTTCTGCAAGACCAGTTACCAGATTACATGATTCCATCGGCTTTTGTGCAGGTAGAGTCATTTCCCTTAACTGCTAATGGTAAAGTTAATCGTCGCGCTTTAAAAGAACCAACCGCTAGCAGACCAGAATTAGCGCAAACCTTTGTTGCACCCCGTACTCCCACAGAAGAAATTTTAGCGGGTATTTGGCGGGATGTTTTAGGGTTAGAACAAGTTGGTATTTACGACAACTTTTTTAACTTAGGTGGACATTCTTTACTAGCTACTCAAGTAATTTCACTGACACGCAAAGCCTTTAAGATAGAATTACCTCTGAGGAGTTTATTTGAATATCCGGCGATCGCCACCTTAGCCAAAACCGTCGAAACAGCTATTCAGCAAGAATCTTTGCCGGAAATTGTACCTGTGCAAGTCGAGCGCACAGAAGACACAATCCTACCAATTTCCTTAACTCAGTTAGAGTTTTGGTTTTTCGAGCAATTCTACCCCGGTAATCCTGTATACAACTTGCCCCTAGTTTATCGTGTCACAGGTAGGCTGGATGTGCAAGCTTTAGAGCAGAGTTTAAAGGAAATTGTCAGAAGACACGCAACATTACGAACCACCTTTAAAGTTGCAAACGGACAAGTGGTTTATGCAATTTCCCCTCAACCTGTATTTGACTTTGCAGTTATAGATGCACAAACCATTTCCGAAACCGAAGTAAAACGACAAGCAGAAAAAGAGATTAAACAGCCTTTCGATTTAGCACAAGGGTCATTATTGCGGAGTAAACTGTGGCGATTAAGTGAAACCGAGCATTTATTGATTGTCACTACCCACCATATTGTCGCTGATGGTTGGTCTTTTAGTGTATTGACTCAAGAATTGGCAACCCTTTATGAAGCATTTGCTCAAGGTAAACCTTCCCCACTTACAGAGTTACCCATACAATATGCAGACTTTGCCCATTGGCAACGGCAATTATTACAGGGGGAAATTTTACAATCACAAATGCAATTTTGGCGACAACATCTAGGTGTTACCCCTCCCATCTTACAGCTACCAACAGACTATCCACGCCCACAACAGAGAACCTTCACAGGTGCGCGTCATCCCTTGGTAATTTCTCCCGACTTAACCAAAGCATTAAAAAACGTGAGTCAGGAGGAAGGCGTAACCCTATTTATGACCTTATTAGCAGCACTCAAGACATTGCTTTTCTGCTACACAGGACAACCAGACATCATTGTTAGTAGCACAGTTGCTAATCGTACCCGCCCAGAAACAGAAGGATTGATTGGTTTCTTTGTCCACTTACTACCATTCTGCACGAATTTAGCAGGAAATCCCACCTTCAGAGAACTACTGCGGCGAGTGCGAGAAGTAGCTTTAGGAGTGTATGCACATCAAGAAATGCCCTTCATCAAGCTAGTAGAAGAAATGCAACCAGTCAGAGATGCTAGTCACACACTACTAGCTCAAGTGATGTTTGTCTTCCAAAACACTCCAGAAGATGATTTAAAACTCGCCAATTTAACTTTAAAAGAGGAGTTTATAGCCACAGATACCAAAGACACAGCCGAATTTGACTTAAATTTAACCCTGCAAGAAACATCTGCGGGAATTGAAGGCGCGTTAGTCTACAAAACCGATTTATTTGCAGATACTACTATTACCAGAATGGTAGAAGTATTTCAAAAATTGCTAGAACATATAGTTACTAATCCTAACCAACGACTTGGGGAACTGCCCTTTTTAAATGAAGGTAAGAAATTACCAATTCAAAATCATCAATTACCACTAGCTAACAACAAAACTGTCAAAGAATTTACTCAACCAAGTAACTCAATTGAAGAAGTCATATTAACTATTTGGCAAGAAGTTTTAGGATTAGAACACATCAGCACCGAAGATAACTTTTTTGAAATTGGAGGACATTCAGCCCTAGTTTTACAAGTCATCTATAAATTACAGCAAGCTTTGCAAATAGAGTTACCCTTAACTTTCCCATTTGAAAAACCTACCATTGTTCAACAAGCAGAAACCATCAGCCATTTACTAAATAGTGAACCTTTGGGATAAATATTTATTTCAAGAGGGGAAGAAAAAGAGTGGAAAACTGAGAATTGACACAATATTAATACTCTCTCTGCGCCTCCGCGTCTCTGCGTGATAAATAATCTTTAAATCACCCTTATTCAAACTAAAAAACCGTGAAACCCTCCCTTTTTGACCTAACAGGTAAAGTAGCCATTATCACCGGATCTGCACGAGGTATCGGCAGAGCGATCGCACAAGGATTAGCATCTGTAGGTACAAAGGTGGTAGTTGCTGATATTAAAGCAGCAGAAGCCGAACAAACTGCCCAAATGATTCAGGAGGCTGGAGGCGAAGCGATCGCTATCCCCACCGATGTCAGAAATCGTCAAGATTGTGTACACCTAATTGAGCAAACTATCGCCAATTATCATCAACTTGACATTATGGTGTGTAATGCCGGAATTGATATCATCAAATCCGCAGCTTTGTTAGAAGAATTGGAGTGGGATAACATCATTAACATCAATCTTAAAGGGTATTTTCACTGCGCTCAATTAGCCGCTAAACAAATGATTGAACAAGGAACAGGCGGCTCAATTATTATGAACTCCTCCATTGGTGGTGTAGTGGGTATTAGTGGCTCGGCGGCTTATACAGCATCAAAAGGAGGTGTAAATTTATTAGTGCGATCGCTAGCACTAGAATGGGCAGATCATCATATTCGCGTTAATGCTTTTGCTCCCGGTTATATCGACAACATTATGGAAGGTACAGAAGTATTTCGCCGTCCACCAGCAGAAGATCAGCAACATCTAAATGCGGTAATTCCCATGCGGCGACGAGGTAAACCAGAGGAACTGATCGGCCCTGTCATATTTCTCGCCTCAGAAGCAGCTTCTTATGTCACAGGAGAAATTTTGATGGTGGATGGGGGATACAGTGCCATGTAGGGCAGGTAATACAAATTCAAAATTCAAAATTCAAAATTCAAAATTAAGAGGATGGCTGAAAACTTACTCTAAAAAATCGAAACATCACAAGGAGTTAGGGCTGTGTATCTGTTGCATTCTTTTCTCAAATTGGCATAACTGAAATTTTTGGGAACACAACTATGGCAAGATTGAGGAAATTTACTTCTAATCGCCGTTGGCGATTGCCAATTATACTAGGATTCATCCTGGGAATTGTGGCGATCGCAGTAAATAGTTGTGTGCCTACTCAACTGTTAGCCAAACCAGTCAACGACTCTCAAATCATTCTCAGTAGTCCCGTTGAACCTAACACTTTTAATCCCCAACTCATGGAACAGGGAGTTGGTATTTTAAATTTACTCTATGAAGGGTTAATTAGGGAAAATGGACAAGGAGAAATTAAACCAGCCTTAGCCGAATCTTGGGACATTTCCGCAGACCAAAAGCGCATTACTTTCACACTCAGAAAAGGGCTAAAATGGTCAGACGGTCAACCCCTAACTGCTGATGATGTGGTCTTTACTTATAAAGATATTTACACTAACCCTGCTATTCCTTCCTATGCCAAAGATTTTTTACAAATAGGCAAAAATCGCAGTTTTCCCACCGTCAAAAAACTGGATACTTGGAGTGTTGAGTTTACCCTTCCAGAACCTTTTGCACCCTTTCTGCGAACAACAAAACTAGAAATTTTACCTGCTCATATTCTACGAGATAGTATCATCAAAAAAGACTCCGCAGGTAGACCGTTATTTCTCTCAACTTGGGGTACAAATACACCACCCAACCAAATTGTCAGCAACGGTGCTTATAAATTAGATTCTTATATTCCCGGTGAGCGGATAATTGTACGTAAAAATCCTTATTACTGGCGTAAAGATATTCACAATCAATCTCAGCCCTATATTGAACGCATTATTATCAGTACCGTCAATAATAATGATACTTCATTAATTCAATTTCGTTCTGGTGGACTGGATTATATAGATGTAAATTCCAGATATTTTTCCTTATTAAAACGAGAAGAAAAAAGGGGTAAATTCACAATTTATAACGGTGGTTCTCAACTAGGAACTACAGCAATGATGTTTAATTTGAATACAGGCGTGAGAAACGGTCAGCCTTTAGTTGATCCAATTAAATCACGCTGGTTCAATACAGTAGAATTCCGCCAAGCTGTTGCATATAGCATCAATCGCCCCCGGATGATTAACAACATATTTGCGGGGGTGGGAGCCATGCAAAACTCGCCGATAGCAGCACAAAGCCCTTACTATCTTGCTCCACAAGCAGGTTTACCAGTCTACGAATATAACCCACAAAAAGCCAAAGCATTACTAATCAAAGCAGGTTTTCGATACAACAATCAAGGTGAATTATTCGATAGCGATGGACATCGCGTCCGGTTTACACTCACCGCCAATGTTGCTAATAAAGTTATGCAGAACATTGCTCTTTTGATTGAAGAAGATTTGCGTCAGATAGGGATACAAGTAGATGTAAATTTAATTCCAGTGGGATTGATTGTAGACAAATTAACAAATCGTTTAAATTGGGATTGTCATCTTCTTGATGGTTTTCCGATGACAATAGAACCCCACGAAACCATCAATTTTTGGTCTACTCAAGGAAATTGGCACTTTTTTAATCGTCAACCCCAAGCGGGACAAATACCGATTACTGGACAGCAAGTAGCAGATTGGGAACAAAAAATTTCTGACCTTTATATTCAAGGTGCAGCAGCAAATGAAGCAGAAAGAAAACAAATTTATGCAGAAACTCAAAAGCTCAGTCAGGAATATCTACCGTTTATTTATCTCGTGAACTCTTTATCAATGGTGTCTGTTAAAAATCGCATTCAGGGGGTGAAACACTCGTCTTTACAAGGAACATTTTGGAATGTTTATGAGTTGAAAATCAATTCTTTAAAAGCATCTTCTTAATCAGAATAAGATTCTTTAATAATATTTAGATAATTCACCATGAATGTATATATTTTGAAAAAAGTCTTGCCGAAACCAGTCATCATGTTTTTTTATAGCATAATCTTTATGCTAACTTTGATTTTTACTTCTGGATTTATCAATATAGTTTCACAAGCTTATAACAATCCGCATAATCTTGAAGATATCGCTATTAAATGGCAATACTTTACTGAACACAAAGATGATTATGATGCCGTTTTTTTTGGAGCAAGTACCACATATCAGGAAGTTATTCCCAAAATATTTGATGAAGCAATGACAGCGAATGGTAAGAATATCAAATCATTCAATTTTGGGATCATGGCTGCCAATGTAGCCGAATTAGATTTCTATTTGCAAAAAGTTTTAGATTTAAAACCAGCAAAATTAAAATGGATATTTTTAGACTGTTTAGTTAATGATTTTATTTTAATTGCTCCCACTTCCGCTAGAAATGTTTATTGGCATACACCTTTACAAACGATAGAAAATTTTCAAGTTATTCTCAGTTCTAACTATTCTTTAAAAGAAAAAATAAGCGGCATTTATGCCAACTCAACAAGCTTTATTTATCGATGGTTAGGCATTGGTTATTTTTATAACTTTTGGCAACATCATCAAGAAGAAAACTTACCAGAGGGGCTGCAAAAAATAGCATCCACTGACAAAATGCTCCAGGAAGAGGGATATTATGCAATGGATTGGATGGAAAATAGTGAAAAATGGCAAAAAACTTTTCAAACCAAGTATTTAGACGGATATCTAAAGAGATTAGAACAAGCGAAATTAGGAGATTATGAACAAAATAATACATTAACACCTGACTCTTATGGAATCAAAATAATAAAGAATATTGTTGACAGAATTGAGAACTTTGAGAAGATTAGCAACAATCAAGTTGAGGCTATTTTCTTTATTCCTCCAATTTTAGAGGCCGATGTAGATCATGCTGCTATTATGAAAGCTTACGATTTAGGGTATATTCCCACCCTGTTGGCTTTCAATAATCCTAATACTTTCCCTAATTTCTATAATCTTGATAACCGCAGTGATGGTAGACATCTAAATCACAAAGGGGCGCAAGAATTTACGCTGACTTTGGCTGAAAAGTTTGCTCAACACCTGCAATAGCTTTAATTGATGTTTACAAATTCTGAAAATGTAGTTCTGTAATTTGAGTGAAAAACTATGAAAACCGAAGAAAAAAACAATAGCATATATAACCAAGATAAAAACCGAGTAGATTGTGAAGTTATTCTCAATGAGTATTTATTGAAAGAAATTGTATCTCCGAAAGCTTACGTAACTACTCCTGCGGAATACTGCACTAATTTTAAAATTGAAAAAGGAGAATTGTTACTGGAGCTTTTTTGTGCCAATCATCCCGGAAATATTCAAAATTGGGTGCAAATATCTGGAGGAGATAACGCTGATTTTGATTGGCATGGATTGCAGGAAGACTGGTTAGCTTTATTGCAAGGCACACACAAGGTTGAAGTAATTGAATTACCAAAAATTGATTTAAAATCTGTCTACCAAGATGTGATGTATTTAAAATCCCAAGACAAGCCTATTAACCTTGCTAGCCTTCAAGCGACTAACTATCAGAGTTACCAAGAACTTAAAGAAGCTGGATTTACTAGAATCATTGAATTAGCCGCGCCCCAAGAATTGGATGTTAATAATATTCCCATTCTGGTGATTCCTCAAGGTGTGTTTCACTCTGCTGTCACATCTAATCGCTGCTTAATGCTGAATTTAGGGAAAAAATTTGGTATCTCTAGTAATTACAGTGAATACAGAAGATTAGAATATCAAACCTATGCAAGATAAATCTACAGAGTATGAAGGAGAAATTGGTAATAAATCCTGCATATAACAACTACCTTTTAGGAAGATAAGCATGGCATATTTACTGCAACAGATTTTAGAAATCAGTGCAAATCATTATCCAGATAAGGAAGCTGTAATTTATAAAAATCAAAGCATTACTTATCAGAATCTAGATAAAGTTTCTAATCAGTTAGCGCGTGTACTTAATGATGCGGGAATAGGTAAAGGCGATCGCGTGGGGGTTTGTCTCAACAAATCCATTGCAGCAGTAGCCACTATTTACGGCATACTAAAATCTGGTGCTGCTTATGTTCCCATAGATCCATTAGCTCCAGTCAAGCGGCTGAAATTTTTGATTACAGATTGTGAGCTAAAAGCTCTAGTAACTACCAGCACCAAGCTTACCAACCTCTATAAAGATGCAGCAGATGATGTTTCTCAACATCTAAAATGCGTCATCCTTGAAGATGGAGGTAAGATAGCAAGCGAGTTTTCCCCAGCCAAAGTAGTGACATGGGAGGAAATGTTGCGATCGCCTGACACTCCCCTATCACCAACTGGTCTAATAGACCAAGATTTAGCCACTATTATCTACACTTCCGGCTCAACAGGTCAACCTAAAGGCGTGATGATTAGTCATCGAGCTTTGCTGACTTCTGTTAACTGTCTATATCAAGGTTTTGATATCCAGCCTACTGATCGGATAGCCGGGTTATTTTCTATCTATTTCATCGGCTCAGTTTTTGATATTTTTCTGCCAATTAAGGCAGGTGCTACCCTAGTTTTAGTTCCCCCAGAACTCGCCGTTTTGCCAGTAGAATTAAGCAAATTTACTGTCAACCAGCAAATTACTATTTGGTCTTCAGTATCATCATTGCTCACCCAACTTGTACTCCGAGGAAATATAGACCAATATCAATTTCCCGATTTGAGAATCATTATATTTGGTGGTGAACCCTTCCCCCAAAAATATCTTCATCAACTGATGCAGTCAATTCCTCAAGCTAAATATTATCAACTTTACGGTTCAACCGAGGCATTCCCGCGTACCTGCTATCTCATTGAAAATATTTCCCCAGACATGACGAAAATTCCGATTGGGAAAGCCTTTCCTAATATTGATTTATTCGTCATGAATGACAACAATCAAATTGTTCAGCCTGGAGAAAGTGGAGAACTTTGTATGCGAGGTTCATCACTGATGAAAGGATACTGGAAAAACCCAGAAAAAACCAAAGAAGTTTTGATTCCTTATGTCATCAATCCCCATCTAGGTGCAGAAATTGTCTTTCGTACTGGCGATATTGTCCAACAAGATACAAATGGCAACTATATTTATATAGGTCGTCGTGACCATCAAATCAAGAGTCGTGGATATCGGATTGAATTAGGAGAAATTGAAACTACCCTTTACAGTCATCCCGATATTGAAGAAGCAGTAGTGATTGCTATTCCTGATGAGCAAATCAACAATCGCATTGAGGCTGTAGTTGTTACCAAACAAGGAAGCAATCTCCAAGAACATGATTTACAATATTTTTGTGCAGAGCGTCTGCCAAAATACATGATTCCTGAGAAAATTGAATTTCGGCTTAACTCTTTGCCGAAAACCATCACAGGTAAAATTGATAGAAATTTACTGCGTACAGAAGCAATTGAAAAACCTACAAAAGTGTTGAACACAGTTGGACAAGGAAAGTAAGAATTATGGCAATCAACAATTACACCGATTCACAAATAGAGCAAATAATTAAAGACCATATTGTACAAAAGTTTATGTACAATCAACCTCATGTTAACTTGGACAATGATTTACCCTTAATTGCCGAAGGAATTATTGACTCAATGAGTCTTTTTAAACTGGCTGGGTTTCTGGAAGAAAAGTTTGGATTTACATTAAATCCTGACGAATTTGTGACAGATAACTTTGCAACAGTTAATGCTGTCAAGTCTTTAGTTGTCAAAAAAATGTAAGCCCTAAATAAACATGGTATTTACAGAATTTCGGTTTTTATTGTGCTTTTTGATGGTGTTTTGCATCTATTGGGCTTTGCAAAAACACAATCATCGAAAATTTTGGTTGCTAGTCTGTAGCTATATCTTCTACGGTGCTTGGGACTGGCGTTTTCTTTCTTTACTATTTCTCTCAACAGCCATTGGCTACTTTGTCGGTTTAATTCTGTCTAAACCACAGGAGCAAGAGAGCCAATTAGGAGAGAATGGAAAAACTCAGAATAGATGGATAAACCTAGTTTCTCTGAATTGGGATGCACTGCTGGCTAAACCACTGAATCAACAGCAACGCCAAGCATGGTTAGCATTCTGTTTAGTCTGGAATCTGGGAATATTAGGATTTTTTAAATACTATAATTTTTTTGCTGACTCAGCCGCAAATTTATTAACTTTTTTGGGGATACCTGTTAGCGTAAAAACTCTGGAAATCATTTTGCCAGTAGGGATTAGTTTTTACACTTTTCAAATTCTGAGTTATTGCTTTGATGTCTATTTAGGTAAACTCAAAACTACCCGAAATTTTGCTGATTTCGCTCTGTTTGTATCTTTTTTCCCGCAACTTGTTGCAGGGCCAATTGTGCGTGCATCCAGCTTTTTACCGCAACTGCTAACACCAAAAACCTTAGATGAGGTTGATATCAGGGGATATTTAATACTGTTTTTCGTGGGATATTTTAAGAAAGCTTGTATTGCAGACAATCTTTCGCCCTTAGCAGATCAGTATTTTGCTCATCCAGAAATTTATACAGCCTTGAGTTGTTGGTTAGCAGTGATTGCTTTTGCTATACAAGTATACTGCGACTTTTCTGGCTATTCAGATATGGCGATCGCCTGTGCAGGGTTACTGGGATACAAGCTACCGCTAAACTTTAATTTTCCCTACTTTTCCAGCAATATCACAGATTTTTGGCAACGTTGGCACATCACCCTCTACAGTTGGCTGCGAGACTATGTTTACTTCCCGTTGATGATTAAATTCCGCAAAAGTCAACACATAGAACTGCTAGCATACGCCAATATTTTAATTACAATGCTCCTATCAGGCTTATGGCATGGAGCAGCTTGGCATTTTGTAATATGGGGAGGATTGAATGGCATAGCTTTAATTTTTCACAAGCAATGGTCAATGTGGATTGCTCCCTACAAACAACTTTTACCATTAAGAAAAATTCTCGGTATCCCTTTAACATTTTATTGGGTTTGTGCCTCAACAATCTTCTTGCGAAGTAACGATTTAGCCAGTGGTTTGCAAATTACCAAATCTTTTGTTTTGCTCAATTCTCCAGGCTCGCAAAATCTAGACCTGCAAATTGGATTAATTTTTATCCCCTTAATTATCATACACTGGGCAGCCTATAAAAATTGGTTCAAAGATTGGTGGGAAAAAATTCCTCAATGGAGTTTTGCGGTTTTCTACGGGGTGTTAGTTTCAACCATACTCAGGCTGATAGCTATCAGTCCTCAACCCTTTGTCTACTTTCAGTTTTAGTGAGCCAAACAGGGATTAAAGAATTAGTCTTTCTCCTAAGTAACCGATGAAATTGAGCCTAACTCAGCGTACCTCCGCGCTAACTTCTCTGCGAGACGCTACGCGAATGCGCTCTTCTGCGTTTAATCAAGAGAACTAATTATTACCAAGGAATATTACAAGCAGAAAATTGCAGATTTGGTAAAAAATAATTTAACTGTTCTCAATGAGAGCAAATAGGGAATTTACCAATTCTCAAGCAAGTCATCAAAATTATGAAAATCGCCTTCTTTGATTATCCAATTACCCTAGCTGAACCCCCGAAAACTGGGGGAGTAAGACTCGTATCCTATGCCTTGGCACTGCGTTTAGCTCGTGCTGGGCATCAGGTTTTATTCTATGGTGCAAAAGGTCACTATCAAGAATGGGAATATCAAGAAGATGGCATCACCTATCGTCGCATCCCGGAATCACGGCTCGATAAAATTTTAGACTTATTAAGTGTTGTTGATAGTTGGAATATCTCCAATTCTCAACGACCTTTTTATGCTTCTAAATTGTTTTTTCCTGAATTTTACCGCCAAATCGCTCAGGATATTCAAGCACAACAATGTGATGTCATCCATATCAACATTGTTTCTCAATTTGTTCCCATGATGCGTGCTTATAATCCCCACGCAAAAATAGTCTTACATATACATAGTGATTTTCTGCCGTTGCTAGAGCCAGTAATGGTAGAACAGCACCTTAAATCAGTTGATTTGGTAGTTGGATGTAGCAATTACGTAATAAATCAAGTTCGTAAATACTTACCTCAAGTTAATAGCCAAACTCTTTATAATGGCGTAGATACTCGTCACTTTACTATCCCAAATAATTATAATAGAGAAACAGATAAAAAAGATATTAAACAAATTCTATTTGTCGGCAGAATTTCCCCAGAAAAGGGTGTACATATTTTAATTGATGCCTTTAATAAATTAGTATCTCGTTATCCCCAAGTACAACTAAAACTTGTTGGTGCAGAAAACGCATTAGTACCGTGGTATATGCTTGATAAACAAGACCCACAAACTCAAAATCTGCGTCCTTATTATCAAGGTAGCTATAAATCGCAATTGCAAAAGCGAATTGCTGATAACGCCGCTAGTTCAGTTGATTTTTTGGGTAAAATTCCCCATTTCCAACTATTGGAATATTATCAACAAGCTGATATATTCGTTTTTCCCTCTGTCTGGAATGAGCCGTTTGGGATGCCTGTTGTGGAAGCGATGTCAATGGGATTACCTGTGATTGCTACCCGTGGGGGTGCTTTTCCTGAACTGGTGAAGGATGGAAAAACAGGGTTATTAGTGGAACGTGGGGATGTAGATGATTTAGCTGAGGCTATGCTGCAACTGCTTTTAGATGATAATCTGCGTCAAGCAATGGGTGAAGCAGGCAGGCAGCAAGCAGTAGAAAAGTTTGATTGGGATCATCAGGCGCAACAACTGTTACACCACTATCAGACAATGAGGGGTTGATCATGTTGGCAAGTTTGGAAAAAATGCCACTGACTATTTTCCGTGAGATGAAACTGTTTATCATTGTTTGGGTGGGACAACTGATAGCATCCATTGGTAGCACCGTGAGCGCATTTGCTTTGGATGTTTGGGTTTATGAACAAACTGGTTCTGTGACTCAATTTGCTTTGATTTCCCTGGCTAATACTTTACCTCTGATTTTACTTGCGCCCGTAGCTGGGTTATTTGTGGATCGGTGGGATCGTAAATGGACAATGATTATCAGTGACTTACTGGCAATTTTACCAACTGTGGCGATCGCAGGTTTATTGCTCCTCGGTCGGTTGGAAATGTGGCAAATTTACTTAGCCAATACGTTAAGTGCTGTGTTCATGGCTTTTCAGATGCCAGCTTTCATTGCTTCCATCACCCTCCTAGTTCCAAAACAACACCTCGGTAGGGCTAATGGAATGCTCAGTTTTATGAACGGTACAGCGCGGGTTATCGCTCCACCTTTAGGCGGTGTGCTGTTAGGTCTGATTTCTCTGCAAGGAATTATTATACTGCATATTACCACTGTCTTGTTGAGTCTTGGTTTCCTGTTGTTGGTTCAGTTCCCAAAATCCAACGCTGCTGTTACCAGTGAAGAAAGTTCTTTTTTTAAAGAAACAACTTATGGCTTCACCTATTTATTAGCTAGACCAGGACTACTAGGATTGTTAATCATCTCAGCTTATAGCCTTTTTCTAGTCGGAACTGTTCAGGTGATCACTACACCCCTAGTATTATCTTTTGCGCCTGTAACAGTGTTGGGAACTATTATTTCCCTCTTTGGCGTAGCCATTTTAGCAGGAGGCTTGCTCATGGGTATTTGGGGAGGTATGGAAAATTACATGAATGTGATATACACCTGTATGCTGCTCACGGGTGCGTTATTGATGATAGCTGGTTTTCAAGCTTCTATTGTGGTTTTTATTGCGGGTATCTTTTTATTCTTTTTGATTCGACCAATAATTGCTAGTTCAACTCAAGCGATTTTTCAGTCGAAGGTAGAACCATTAGTACAGGGTAGAGTATTTTCGATCAAAGGTGCGATCGAAGCTGTAGGTTTACCTCTGGGCTACATTACCATTGGCCCCCTAGCAGAAAAGGTTTTTGAACCCTTGATGTCTAGTGACGGTTTGTTAGCAGGTAGTATCGGACAGGTTATTGGTGTCGGTACAGGTCGCGGTATGGGACTTTTGTTAGTCATCACGGGAATTTTAACTATTTCGACAACCTGTATTGCTTACTTCTATCCTCGTCTGAGACTTGTAGAAGATGAACTACCTGATATTACTCATGAGGTGACTTTAGCAACACCAGACGTAAGTATTTCTGCTAGACCCACAGTGGGAAGTCAGAATTAAACGCAGATGCACGCAGATGCACGCAGATATAGCTTGCTTCTCTTACGATGGCGTAAGCCTACCCGCAGGGCACGCGGATAAATTTATAGTTTATAAACAGCCTATTTAGTCATCTTATTCAACTATATTTGCCTCTGTTTAAATGATACAGTAATAAAAAATTTTCCACCTGTTTACTATAAAATATGCAAGCTCAAGTTATTAACAATCAAGCTGTAAAAGATAGTAATTCTCCGTTGTCATCTTTTTTTCAATTTTGGAAAGATGTGCAAGTGATTGCAGTTCCTTATTGGTATCCTACAAAGCCAGGTGAAAGAGCATTTTCAGATGTGATTCGGTCTTGGGGAATGCTCGTTTTGTTGGTCTTATTAATCTTTGGAATGGTAGGAACCAGCGTTTTTAATAGTTTTATTAATCGTTATTTACTCGATACCATCATTAAAGATAAGGATTTATCTAAGTTTTTTAATGTTTTATGGCTTTATGGCTTTGGACTTGTATTAGTAACAATCTTAGTAGGGCTTTCTAAATTCGTCAGAAAACAGATTGCTCTTGATTGGTATCAATGGCTTAATAATGATATCTTGTCAAAATATTTAAGTGGTCGAGCTTATTATAAAATCAATTTTAGCTCTGAGATTGAGAATCCAGATCAACGGCTATCTCAAGAACTTGAACCTATTGCCAGTAGTTCTCTGAAGTTTTCAGCTACTTTGTTAGAAAAAGTTCTGGAAATGATAGCTTTTTTAATTATTCTTTGGTCAATTTCTCAGCAAGCTGCAATCATTCTAGTGACTTATACAATCATAGGTAATTTGATTGCTGTCTACTTAAATCAAGAATTAAATCAGATAAATCAAGAAGAACTTGAATCAAAAGCAGACTACAGTTATGCACTAACTCATGTGCGGAATCACGCTGAATCTATCGCTTTCTTTCAGGGAGAAAACCAAGAGTTTAATATTCTTAAGCGCAGATTTTTGCATTTGATTAAAAGTGCTAAAAGTAAAATTAATTGGGAACGCAATAATGATATTTTCAATAGAGGATATCAAGCAGCAATCCAAATATTTCCATTTATTGTCTTTGGGCCTTTAGACATTCAAGGCAAAATGGAATTTAGTGAAATTAGTCAAGCTGCTATTGCTTGTGCGTTGTTTGCGACTGCTTTAGGCGAATTAATTAATGAATTTGGGATTTCTGGGCAATTTTCGAGTTACGTTAAGCGGTTATCTGATTTTGCAGATGTGTTAGAAGATGTCACCAAACAACCAGAGAATGTCAATACAATTAAAACCATAGAAGACAAGCGTCTGGCTTTTGAGGATATTACCTTACAAACACCTAACTATGAACAAGTAATCGTTGAAAATTTATCACTTTCTGTGAAACCAGGAGAAGGTTTATTAATTGTTGGGCCGAGTGGTAGAGGGAAAAGTTCTTTACTGAGAGCGATCGCAGGTTTGTGGAATTCGGGAACTGGCCGTCTGGTGCGACCTCCTCTAGAAGAAGTGTTATTTCTTCCCCAACGTCCTTACATCATTTTAGGAACTTTGCGCGAGCAGTTACTTTACCCTCATACAAATCGTCAGATGACCGATGCACAACTTCAAGAAGTGTTGCAACAAGTTAACTTGCAAAACTTGCTAAATCGAGTCGATGGCTTTGATACTGAAGTTCCTTGGGAAAATATATTATCGTTGGGAGAACAACAACGTCTGGCCTTCGCACGACTATTAATCAGCCATCCCAGATTTACCATCTTAGATGAAGCCACAAGTGCTTTAGATTTGCAAAATGAAGGCAATTTATATCAACAGTTACAAGAGACAAACACAACATTTATTAGTGTAGGGCATAGAGAAAGCTTATTTGATTATCATCAATGGGTTTTGGAACTTACGCCGGATTCTAGTTGGCAACTGTTAAGCGTGCAAGATTATCACCATCAAAAAGCTAACAACTAGAGGATTTGTCAACAGCACCCCTACACCCCACTCCCTACTCCCTATTCCCCACTCCCTGTGTTTTTTAGGAGTGGGGTAGTTCATGTTGTTTTTTTGAATAATTGCACCGGCTGATTTTGCAGTTGATCAGCAATTAATTTCACACGTTCTACTACAGAAATCATGTATTGATAATCTGGGACTTTCCCATTCGGGACATATCCGACTTCTTGAGCCGAAACACCTGCAAACTCACTCATGGCTTTACGGATCGATTCTACGCGATCGCTCTTGATAGTGGGACTAATTAAAACTACCCCAGGCGGGACATAGTGAGGATCTGTGTGCAGGATGTGGAACTGGGTTTGGCTCAATTGGGAACTGTAGAGATTAAATTCTGCCAGGGAAACAGCACCAGCCTTAGCTTTTCCATCTGCTACCCACTCTAGTAACGTTTTTGGAGTGGGAGCAAACATAATTTCTCCTAGTGTCAATCCGTAAAGATTATACAAGGGTAGATAATATCCTGTAGCTGACCCTGGTTGACCTAAAGCCACCGTTTTACCTTGTAGCTGCTTTAACTCGCGGATAGGGTTATCTTTACGAACCACAATGATTGAGCGTAAATTACTCACACCCACCAACGGAAAAATCGGAATATATTGAGAGCGTGCGATCGCGATCGCTGCTAACCCTGGTGGGGCAAACACCAAAGACCAAGCTTGAGCTTGCAAACGCTCAATCGCTTTATTCTCATTAAACGTTGGCTCTAATTGAATACTGGCTTTAGTTTTTTCTCCCAAGTAACGATTGAATTTTGCATATTTGTTAATGATTTCTGCGTCTCCATCATAATTAATCACACCAATCGTTAATTTACCTCGATAAGTTGGTGCTGATGAGCATCTAGCAACTGTTAACCCCAGTAAATTTAACAGCAATAACCGCCGTGAAAATCGCCACACCATCACTATTTATAGTTCAATAACTTGTTTCTATATCTGCTTATAAATTTAGCTTGATTCAAATTATACTTAAATCTTTGACAACATAAATTAATATTTATTTACTTTTATTCCTGTTTTCATCACCTTAAATATGATACGATATCTTATTAATTTTAACTGAAAGAAGTTAAGTTTTTATTAAAAAAAATCGCTAAGTAACTCAAATCAACTAAGCTAAAAATTTTAAAATACCTAGGTTTTGACTAATTACAATTGTCAATATTGACGCTGACTAAGCGGGGAAATATGTTAAATAACTTAAAAATTGGTAGTAAATTCAACTTGCTTTTAATATTAGTTTTCATCATCAGTATTTGTCTAAGTGGTGCTATATTATCAAGCTTGTTACAACAAAGAGCGCAAAATGAAGTTAGTTCGCAAGCACTAATTTTGATGAAAACCATGAATGCCGTGAGAAGTTATACGCAAGACAGAATCAATCCTTTATTAGCACCACAACTAGAAACAGGAACAGCCTTTATTCCCGAAACAGTACCAGCTTTTTCTGCAACAGAAGTATTTGAGAATTTTCGGAAAACTGAAGGAAATGAAAATTTTCTCTATAAAGAAGCCACACTCAATCCTACTAATCTCAGAGATAAAGCTGATGACTTCGAGGCTCAAATTGTCGAGCGATTTCGCAGAGAAACGCAGACTAAAGAAATTGTCGGCTTTCGTATACTACCTGAAGGTGAAGTATTTTATATAGCGAGGCCGCTAGCAATTACGCAAAAGACTTGTCTGCGATGCCATTCTACACCAGAATTAGCACCTAAGAGCCAGTTGATCACCTATGGTACAAAAAACGGTTTTGGATGGCAACTCAATGAAATTGTTGCGGCTCAAATTATTTCTGTTCCTTCCCAACGGATTTTTAATTATGCCCAGAGTAGTTGGTCGTTGATTATGGGGTTGTTAATTGCTATTTTTACAGTTGTTTTATTTTTAATTAACTTTTTAATCAAAAAAACGGTAATTCAGAGAATTAAAAAGATAGAAAAAATTGCTCAAAAAGTTAGCACTGGTGATATGAGTGCTGATTTTGATGAAACTTCTAAAGATGAAATTGGTGGTTTAGCAGCAGCATTCAATCGCATGAAAGCTAGCTTAAAAATAGCGATGGATATGCTCAATCAACAAGGATATTAGTCATTAGTTATTAGTTATTAGTTATTAGTCATTAGTCATTAGTCATTGGGAATTGGATTTTTCTCCCCCTGCCTCCCCTGCTTCTTCAGAGTTCCCAGTCCCTTTTTCAAGACAGAAATCGCTGTTGAAATTGTAAAGATTTTTGTGTATCTGGAATGCTAGCAGCTAAACTTTTGACAAATTCTGTACGAGAAATTTGTCCATTAGTAGATTTGATAGCTTTTTGAATCAGAAAAACAGCGATAGGGCCGATTAAATTAACTAATTCTTGCTCGCATTCACGGAGAAAACTGTCGCTGATGGTTGAGTTGTTGTTTATGGGAGGAGTTCTGCTTGGCACCGCCTGGGAGGAAGTCTGTCGCTGGGTATGAGATTCTTCTTCTAACAAGAACATCGTTTTTTCTTGAAACTCAATTCGTTGATGTTCTGGTAGATGTAGGCACAAATTATCGATGAGTTGTTGGTAATTGGGTGCTGATGCTGCCCGTCGTAATAATGTCTTGGCTACAGGGCCAACTAATTCTACCAGAATCTTCTCCAGGCGATCGCGCTTTTCTGGCGACAAAATAGAACCGCTTTGATCAGCAATTGCCTGTTGCGGGGATACTGAAATTGGCGGCTGTGATGTCCATACGGATGGTGTTTGAGTTAATGGAGTTTCAACTATAAACGGAAAATTTTGCTGTAATTCTTCTAAAACCTCTTTAGCTGACTGATAACGCTGCTTGAAATTAATTAGCACCATTTTCGAGATGATAGATGCCAACGGCGGACTCACCATAGCCCGATGTTGCCAAAGAATTTCTCTGGTGTGAGGATGTTCTTCAAATTCCCTGGGATGTATTCCTGTCAGTGCTTGAATACAAATAACACCTAAAGAATAAATATCACTGTTAGCCTGCGGTTTACCCTGTCCCTGTTCTATAGATGTATATCCTGGTGTACCAATAGCCACAGTTATCTCTATTTGCTCAGGATTTGTATTCATTTGTGTGCGGACTTGTTTAACTGCGCCAAAGTCAATCAGGACTAACTTATTGTCAATTATGCGGCGAATAATATTGTCAGGCTTAATATCTCGATGAATAACGTTGTGACTGTGAATAAATTTGAGTATATTTAATATCTGCTGCAATAGGAATATAACTTGATTTTCTGTCCATTTGTGATCAGGTAAAATTTCCGCCTTGAGAGCATGCCCCTCAATATACTCTTGCACCAAAAAGAAATCTTGGTTTTCTTCAAAGTATGCCAACAGTCGAGGAATTTGCTCGTGATGACCGAGTTTTTCGAGAGTTTCTGCTTCACTGGTAAATAACCTTCTGGCAGTTTCCAAAAACCCAGGGTTATGAGTTACAGGGCGAAACTGCTTAACAACACATTTGGGATGTCCTGGGCGTTGGGTGTCCAGGGCAATGTATGTTTGACCAAATCCTCCTCCTCCTAAGATTTGCAGAATTTGATAACGTCGAGCAAGTAAGTTTCCTAACATTGTCTGACTTGTCTAAGTCCTCATCTTCATCTTGACATGATCACCAAGATAGGTAAAAACAAATTAGCAAGAAAATTTATCTAGTGCCAGTGTAGTGCTACAAAAATTCTGGGGAACTGATGCAGCCATTAACCGTCTAAGGGGAAAGTAAAAATCCACAGTTAAGAGTCAACTGTCATGAGTGATTAATATAGAACTTTCCCGAACAGCTTTTCTTGCTCCCGTATGCTTACCCTTTTCATTCTGGGGTATCCTGGGTAACAATTGGTTGAAGTTTTTTTTTCAGATTCAATCTTATGCCTAGAACTCCGAATGAATACGCAGTCTACCTATTATTAGACAGTGGTCATCGTGAAGAAGTGAGGTTTCCCACTATTCAAGATTTTCAAAAATGGTATAGCGGGGAACTTGTACCCAAGTCTACTTCTCATGACTTTATCAGCGTACCGATCAAGAATATTCAAGGGGAGTATATGGTGGTGCGTCCATCTCGGATTATTGCTATCCGGGTAGAACCAGTGTTTAGTTCTAGCGTTGAAAGATTCAACTAAATGATGAAAAAAACCCTTGCTTCGCTTTCCTTGAGTCTGGGAATTGCGTTTGTCAACCAAATCGCTGCGGCTCAGGTAATCATTAATGTTCCGCCACCCAATGCGGCCAGCCCTGAGTTACAGCCGCCAGTTAAGCCCAGCAATCCTGAGATTGAAGCACCACTGAGATTAGTCAATATCGGTAATTGTACCGCCCAAAATACTTGCTTGGGTTGGGATGAGCAGATTTTTGGTAGTGGGAGTCAACGAGGCGATCGCCAGGCGTTGTTATCATCAATTGATAACAGTCTGCGTTATCTAGAAACAAATACCGCCAAACGGATATATCAAAATTATCCTGTTCAGGGAATTACCCTGAATCGTGTACGTCGCAGTTTGTTGCGGTTTCGGCAATTGGTTGTCAATTCTAGATCAGCAGCCCAACTGCAAGCGGCTGTACAGCGAGAGTTTGCTTTTTACCAGTCTGTAGGTAATGACGGCAAGGGTACTGTGAAGTTTACTTCTTATTACCAGCCTGTTTATCAGGCTAGTCGAGTCAGGACTTCAGTATATAAGTATCCAGTGTACCGAAGACCGCCTAATTTTGACAAATGGCCTAAACCCCACCCCACACGCCTACAATTAGAGGGCAAAAATGGTTTATTGGGGAATAAAAGCAAACTGCGCGGTTTAGAATTGCTCTGGTTCCGCGATCGCCTGGATGCTTACTTGATTCATATTCAAGGTTCAGCCCAAATTCAGTTACCTAATGGTACTAGAACCGCCATTGGTTTTGCAGGTGCAACTGATTATCCTTGGACAAGTATCGGGCGAGAATTAGCCAAAGACGGCAAACTGCCATTACCAGGCTTAACCATGCCCAAGATGATCAGTTTTTTCCGTCAACAACCCCACGAGTTAAATAATTATCTGCCACGTTGGGAACGGTTTATTTTTTTCCAAGAAAGAGAGAATAAACTACCCGTTGGTAGTATCAATGTACCAGTTACTGCCGAGCGTTCCATTGCCACAGACAAGTCACTGATGCCTCCAGGCGCACTAGCATTAGTTGAGACTTCATTACCTTATCCGGCAGGCGGTGGTAGGCTAGAGTATCGGCGAGTTAATCGGTTTGTGCTAGATCAAGATACAGGTAGTGCGATCAAAGGCCCTGGTAGAGTTGATTATTTCATGGGAACTGGTAAACTAGCAGGCGATCGCGCAGGCGTTACAGGCGGCAATGGTTCACTATATTATTTGCTGCTCAAAGAATAAAGAATGGGACATGGGGCAGATCAATTCAAAATTCAAAATTCGTCTTGAAAAGTTTCCTACGGCGGGAAACCCGCC
>NZ_CAWMSA010000056.1:232885-237494 GCF_963870205.1 Anabaena sp. CA = ATCC 33047
GAATTATTGGGAAATGATCTCCCCTGCCTCCCCAGTCCCCAGTCCCTAATACGGGGGATAACCAAAATCATCTTCATCGGGATAGATATAAGAACTAGAAACTCCCGCCATGCCATTTTTTGGCGTTTCTGTTCTCACAGGTTCCTTAGCAAATTCTTTGTAATCTTCAAAGGTTTTACAAATCATTGCTGATTCTGGTGAATCTGAAGCAATCAAGTAATTAGTTAAAGTCGCCACAGTCGGATGTTCATAATCTACAGTCGAAGCCACCAAAACTGTATTTGGTTCAATCCCTCTTTCTTCACACTCAATAATCGGGCAGAAAATTCCGTGAGCATGAAACAAAGGGCCTTTTGGTGTAATTGGTTGCTTGCGGAATAAAGCATAAGCCCTTTCTAACTCTGACACAAAACCACTGACAATTTTGCCCTGTTGAAATTCACAGTATGTCTTGCTAAAACTCGCTCCGGCTGCACCATTGAGAGTTAATTGCAGAGGATAATCATGTAAAAACTTTTTATCTTTACCTACTAAGAAAATTAGGTAACGAGTAAAGGTTTTAAATTTTAATTTATCTGCTAAAAACGCATCATAATTTTCTTTGAGTGTCCCTAATTTTATCCCCGTTTCTCGGTCTTTAACCGACAAAGGCCCCCGACGCACAATCACTATTCGGGGAGTAGTAGTCATAAAAACTGTTTCCACCCCAGAACTGAATTCATGTTCTACTTGTTGCCAATTATCATCAGGCTGAAAACCCACAGCCTGAGCATTATCTAGCTTAATCGCTAAACCGTAGGACTGTAGACCATCTGCGCCATACCGAGGATTAATCATCTGACACCAGGGGATGACTTGAGAAGGCGGCGCATTAAATTTTTCATCCTCAAAGTCGAACTTAGCAGCTGCTGTCATCGTTTTAGACACAATAGTAATTTCCTATACAACTTTATCAGTATGACGCTGATGCTAGAAAGTCAGTTGAGCAAACAGGCGTACTGTTTTTTCCAGGTTAAAGCAGAATCAATCTCAGTTGCAATCTCTGTTTTGTTTTTTAACAACTTCATTTTAGGGACTGGGGACTGGGGACTAGGAGAGGTAGACAAGGTAGACAAGGGAGAAATTCTTTGAGAGTAGGACTTACGCAAGTGTCACACTAAATATGTCTTGTAGGGTGCGTCAGACGGCTTAAATGCTGTCAATAAACAGATTGTTGACATCTGACGCACCCTACTATTATGCCAGTTGCGTAAGTCCTGAAGAGTCAACAGTCAACAGTCAACAATCAACAGTAGAATCAGTTTTAACACGAAACTTTCCGAATATCCTCTCAACCTGCTGCATAATGGTGCGTCGCGCAAAGAACAAAGTTAATCAACCAACTTCTAATTCCGACTGGCCGCTAGAGACGGAATTAGTCGGACTAGAATTTGAGTTAGTCACTAAAGTAGATGTGTCTGTCTACCCTCAGTATACAATTGGACTCCATGCCTGGCTTCTCGACCAAGTACGGTTGACAGACCCAGAACTTTCTGCTTATCTTCATGATGGTGAGTCAGAAAAACCGTTTACTATCTCTGCGTTGGATGGAGAATTAGTTAGTAGCGGTAAGCAATTAAAATTATTTGCCAATCAAACCTATCGCTGGTATGTGACAGCATTATCAGCTAGAGTGGTGCAATGGTTAGCACAGTGGCTAAAAAACCTACCTTCGGAGGTAAGTTTGCGTCATGCACCTTTGCAAATTCTCACCTGTAATGTTGTTCTTGCACCTACAACTTATGCTCAATTACTCAATGCTGAACATGGGAACAATCTCAGTTTAAGATTTATCAGTCCTACCAGCTTTCGCCGCAAAGGTCATCATCTACCCTTACCAGTACCCGTGAATGTCTTTCATAGCTACCTCCGTCGTTGGAATGATTTTTCAGGAATGCCAGTAAACCAAGATACATTTTTAGCATGGGTAGATGAATATGTGATCATTACTCGTCACCAAATCGCCACAATGAAAGTCCTGGCAGGGAAGAAAGGCGCAGTTACAGGTTTTACGGGTGCTGTAGAATTTAGTTTAACTAAAGAGGCTGTTGAGCAATCGGAATTTTGTCAATTACTTTATGCTTTAGGGAAGTTAGCAGCTTATTGTGGTACTGGTCATAAAACAACCTTTGGCTTAGGTCAAACCCGTTTGGGTTGGTCGTCGCAAGTTATTGCAGATGTGCCAGAAGTGGAAAGTTTGCTGGCAAGTAGAATTGAGGAGTTAACAGAGATATTCACAGCCCAACGTAAGCGGACTGGGGGAGAACGGGCTTCTGAGATAGCGTCAAAGTGGGCGACAATTTTGGCACGGCGAGAAATGGGCGAGTCTTTGCAAGTGGTGGCGGAAGATTTGCAAATACCTTATGAAACGGTGAAGACATACGCGAAGCTGGCGCGACGGGCGTTGAAAGTTGAGTAGTTAGGGTTTTTCAGTTCGTAGTAGGGTTAACAGCTAGTTAGTGTTTTACTAACGAAACCTAACAAATGCTTACATTTAAGTACGATTTATGTCTACTGATTCACTGAAAAACCAGCCGCTCGCTAGACAATTTTGAGACTAGGGGAGCATAAACAGTGCTATTATTGATAGGTATTTAGGTGATAACCAAGCCTAAATACTTAATAGTAGGGTGAGATCCACCCGATCTTAAAGCCTGTAGACTGAGTAGTGCCGACACTTTGAGGATGAAGCAGGAAGAAAAAGCTACCTCGTGTTCGCATTAGTTAGCTTTTTTGGATCGGACTTTAGTCCCGACGCTTGTTAGTATCGGGTTGTTAAGGGAAGACCAAAAAATAAATTATCCAAATCGACTGTTAGTAGGGTGCGTCAGTGGGAATATTTTCTTGGTATAGCTAGGGTTTCTCGTACTGACGCACCCTACATTTTGGATATTTTTTATCTGGAAGTCTCTAAAAGAGGACTAAAGTCCTTACTACAAACTAATTAAATTTGTTGTGACACTGGGGTAAGCTCTGTAATTCTAGGTTTCGTAGATGGTAATTTCTACACCAGAAACTGTGTAAGTAATCTCTTTAAATTGGCTCACATCCACCAATGTTTTCATAGTGGAACTCAAATATATTTTACCAAATTCTCCTTTATCTTGAGCCATTTTCGAGGCAACGTTAACTGGATTACCAGCAATGTCTTTACCGCCAACAGCCAAGTCAAAAAGCAAAATAGAGCCAGCATCAATTCCTGTACGAGATGGAATATTTTGTTCTGCTAGTTTTTGACGTAATTCTTGAGAAAATTGGAGTGCGGTATCGGCTGTATCAAAAACATAAATTCCTATAGAACCGACTGCCTTAACTTCCACACCATGATACTTTTCTAGAAGTTGCAATCCTGTGTCTTTCAGTTCAGCTGTCAGAGCCAAGTTAGTAAACATTCCAATTTCATGGTATTCAGCTTCTTGAGTTCCCCTTTCAGCTAAAACGACTACTTTGTTTTGCAGGTATTTATCGGCTAACTGATTGGCAAAAGTGGTGTCTGTCAGGCGGTTTCCATATTCTAATAAGTCAGCATAAAATTCTTGAGAATAAGGAATGGGATAGTTCGGATTTAAAGGTGGTATTTCTGGTAAACCTGGCCCGTCTAAAACACAGAAAATCTTCCCGATTTCGGTTACTGCTTCGCTTTTTGGGGTAACAGTGAAATTATGGTTTTCTGGCAAGAGTTCATAAAATGCTTGACTGATAGCTATTTCACCGCCCGCAGTCTCATTTTCGGCAATTTCTTCAATGACATCAGCTTCTAAACCATATAAACCACCGTTGATGTAATAAAAGTCTCCATAGTGTGCGCCAATTCCAATTTTAATTTGACAACGTTGGCTAATTTCACGTTGGATTGTGAGCAACGCAGACAGAAGAGTTTCAGGCTTGACTGATGCAGGATAAAACATTTGAGTATTGTCAGCAGCCCAAATACCAACACCTTCACCACCTATGGCTGTACCAACACTGTAGACAATTTCTTTTGGTTGGTTAATGATTGCCAAAATTTCTAATAAGCCTTTTTGCTTGGTTAGCTTAGTCAGTCCAGCAGAATCAGAAGATATGCTGTAACCTTTGACTTTATAAGGTTCTAGCAGTTTTAAGGTGGCTTCTTTGGTTTGGTCACTCAATAACCACTGTTTAATCAGTGTCAGTGGTAAAGCACCGATAATGTCTTGGGTGATGTCAAATAAGGCGGGATTATATTGATCTGTAGTGAATTTGTTAGTCATCTGTTTCAAGTAAGATAAATTTATACTTCTGCACGACAATTTACACTCGCAGGGTTATCCTCTCTACGAGAAGCCGCAGCTATATAACAACAGTGCAAAAGATAAATATTACACTATCACAAGCTGGTTATTATCAATCAACACAACTGACACTTTTAATACTTTTATAATCTTTTAGAGAGAGTATTTTTACTTTGACTGTTTGTCCTGCTGTAACATTACTAACTCATCAATCTATTGTGCGATGAGAAAAAATATGCTTTTAGAGAAAGTATTTTTACTTTGACTGTTTGTCCTGCTGTAACATTACTAACTCATCAATCTATTGTGCGATGAGA
>NZ_CAWMSA010000056.1:237504-300089 GCF_963870205.1 Anabaena sp. CA = ATCC 33047
ATTTAGTTGGCACACTTAACATTTTTAATACTTCCATCATCCTTGAGAGCCACGATTGTCACTTGAACCGTCTGCCCTTGTGTAAGCACACTTGCTTTTTTAGGTTCTCTCTCAGTCAACTTAATTGTCCCCAAAATTTCATACGTGACCTTGTTACCATTAATTTTGGTAACTGTCGCATCTAATATCTGATCAACTTTGAAATCCTGAGATTTAGCAACTCTGGCAATTTCCGCTTGACGTGCTGACTCTACAGGTGGTGCGGTGGGAGTAGCAATTTCACCAATGGGAACACCAGCGTCTTTGTAATAACGCATCAGGCGAGATACCCAGCCTAAAATTTGCAGGATGGTATAGGCATCACTAATACTTTTGAGATAATCGCTACAAGCTTTATCAATACTAATGTAATAATCTGTGGTTTTTTTACTGTGTCCTATTTGCCTACCATTACTTACTAAGGTTTTTAAATACTTAAAAAATCTGGAAGTTGCATCTTCTCTATTACTATAAGCACGCAGATAGGCAACAGCTTTTCCTAACTCGTTGACATCAGTATCTTCTTTGACTAAAGTTAGAGCGATCGCATGGGCAATTTCCCACTGTCTATCTGTGAGAGTTTCCGAGGTAGATTCACTTATTGTCATCATTAATACATCCCTGATGGTGGTTCGCGGTCGGTTGGGTAGCGTAGCACTTTTGTCAGTTCTTCTAGCTGTTGTTTCTGCACAAGGCGTGAGTGTGCAGCTTGAATCTTTTCCTGTTTAAATTGTGCTAATTTATCTCCTGTAAGTTCCTCGGAATCGCTGATTTCATAAGATGAGTAACGCTGTTTTAAACTTTGGGGACGTTGAATTTTATCTATAGTTACTGTCATTGTTCCCATACCGATGGGTTTACCACCACCGACTTTTAAAGCTAGAGGATATTTGCTATCTTGTCCTAATATAATCAACAAAGTTCCTAATTCTTCTGGTAGTAAGTTCTTGAAGTGTAATTGAGTTTTAAAAGTATATTCTTTCCCGGCTTGTTGGACAGCAACCCCAGAATTTTGTCCTTTATCAATGGCTCTAATGGTATGATAATAAAACTTACGTCCTGCTACTTTACCTCTAACAAAATATGCACTACTCTGGTCAGGTCGGGGACGATATAAAGAAGGCATAAATCCAGTGGTAAAGCCGATGCTTTCACACTTAGCATCATTAAAATCTAGCAAACCCTGCCAATTTAATGCACCAAATACCCGACTAGCTGGACAAAGTTTTTCTTTGTTGGAGCAAGGTAGGCGTTCTTGGGGATACTTATTTTCTTTGTTATATTTAGAAGTAACAACTGCTAATGTACTATTGGTAATTGCTTCATATACTGAACGGATGCAACCTTTGAGAGAACTTCCTTGAATTGAGAGTTTTTGGTCAACACCCTGCACCATTGTTTTAATTAGGGGGATGCGGTTACTACCAATGTCGCTTCCCATTGCAACTATCCCGGTGGAGATGTGCAGAGATGTCTGCACTTTCAGGGTTAGGTAGAGTGTACCATGTAGGCGATCGCTCCAATATTTATCATGTCCCACAGGACGCTGTAAGTTAGGGCGTTCTGGAGGGAAAGACACGAATTCATAAGGCTTTGGTGCTAGTTCCGGGTTAGATGTATCTCTAGAAGTCGGTTTTCTTGGCGGTGGGGGAGGAGTTCTTGTCATGTTAATTTACCTCTACAGTTAAAGCCACAAATTGCACGGTGGAAGTTTCGTTATCAATAAAGTAACGTTGACCTAATTTTGGTTGGTTTTTCTTATCTTCATTTACTCGAATATCTAAACTTTTGGGATAACTGAATTCTTTAGGAAAACGAGTTTTATCAAGACCATAACCATAAGCAGGATAGGCGTAAGATGGAAAGTTATCATAATTTTGCGGTTCTATTCGCCAACTTTTACCAATGGGCTGGAAATTATCATAATTATCAGTAATAGTCAGCAGTAGCACTTCATAATTATCTCGATATTTTTGCTTCCACCGCAATTCAAAATTATTATTGAATATTTGTCCCTCAAGCATGGGAAAATCATCATTGGTAGGTGGTTGTTCTTTAATTCCGCTAACTTGGTGACTATAACGCCAAAAATAGTAACTAGATTCTGTGGAAAATTTTGTAATTAACTCTAGTAACTGTGTCCGTGGTAAAGCTTCTTTAACACCAACAAAAGGTTTCATTTAGACACCCCTAATAACTGACTCCAAGACCTAACACAATGCTCAAATAAATCGTTAACTGTTCCTTCCCGCCAAGTTAGTTGTACACCAAAACCTAAATCCATTTCTTGGGCTGCGACTGGTGTATCTTGATTGTCTGGTTTGGAGAAACCATATAACTTTGCTTCTTCAGTTTGTAAAAATTCCCCCACACCTAGGAGTAAGGTTTTATTCCATTCTTGCTCACTACCAAAAGTATGAATTTGTTGTTTATCTTCTGATAAAATACAACCAGGATACTGAACAACGGCTTGATTTAACTTAACTTGTACAGTACCCAAACCGCGAGATTTAGCAAAACCTAAACCAAACCAACCATCATTTAAGTCTCGCAATACTAAACCAATTAAGCCTAATTGCGCTAAAGTAAAATTCTTGAGATGGATTTTAGTTTTAAATTCGCCAGCCGTACAGACTTGATAATTGAACGGCCCGACTGCTACAGAACCAAAAACTCTATCAATTGCTACTCCGTTGCGTTCTTCAACTTTCACCTGTTTGCTGTCAACTGGATGAGCATCTTCAATTCTGATTCTGCTAGCAATCGAAGTATTACCAAAAATTTGGTCTGTAAAGCAGGATAATTTGTAAATTTCTGGGGCTGATTTTTTCTCTAAATAATCGTATTTGTCATTTAATGGATTATTAGCCCAAGGTAAGTTTTTAGCGTTGGGTTTTTCATCACCAATTGTTCTAACTATACGTTCTGCATGAGCGCGAATTGCTCCTTTTAAACTGCTTCCTGGTAAATATATGGAACGTCCCCCAGCGTGATAGGTTTCCACAAATTCCATATCAGGTTTTGTAGGGTCTGCGCCTTCTTTACCTGATTTGATGAGAATCGGCCCATCTGGGATAATGGTTAAATCGATGGTGCAGTGATTAACAAATCTTTTGTGCATAACTGGATTTATTTGCTAAAATATTAGAGATTAAGCCGCTACTAAATTATTTAACTGCACTTCACACTGTTGGAAGATAAAGTTAACAGCAGCGAAAAGTTTATTTAATTAGCAAGAAATTCATATTTGCTTCCTCAAGAATTTGATGTTGCTTTGTTCGTAGGAGTATTAGCATGACTTTCTCTTAAATAATTGATCAGAGAGTTCGTCCACTCTTGCTTTAAACCTGACTCTTTCACATCTTGATAGCTGGGTAGTTTATCACCGGGATTGCTATTTACTAATTCTTGTAAGTAAGTTAATAGTGTTTCTGGGTCGTTGTTGACATTCAGCCAATACATTTTCTCAATATCTAGTTTAACCACACCTAAGCCACGCGATCGCCCCCCTCCGAGTGGTATCTGTTCTGTCTCAAACTGGTGTAACCCAATCATCAACAGTCCCAGTTCATATTCTTGGGCGTTTTCCACCACCGCTTTAAACTCAAACTGTGTCCCAGCCGGAACGACTTGGAAATCGTAGAGTTTCCCGTCTGCGGCGGTTTCGGTGTCTCTGTCGATAGCTACGCCGTCTCTTTCTTGATATTGTCCAAACCATGTATCGCGTACTACTGTTAAATCTCGGACTTGGAATTTACTGGCTATCCAGGGTGAACCAAATAAAAGAGAGGTTAAATCTGTATGCTTGATAATTTGTTTAGTTAAAGCCTCGTCATCATTGCAATTAACTTTTAATTCCTTAATCTCCTGAGAGGTAATTGACCATTCTTCCTCAATTGCGGGATTAGCTACTAATTTGCGATTATTACCTACAATACCTCTGAGGAAACTTTCTAGGCGCGATCGCATTGCTCCTTTAAAGCTAGACCCTGGTATTAATGGTTGACCCAAAGCATCTTTAATTACAGGTAAATCTGAGCCTATCGGTTCACTAGAACGACCTGCACTAATTCTTAAAGCGGTAATTGTGGTGAGTACGCCTGTGATTTCTAGGCGATTTTTGAATGTGTCAAACATAAGTAAATTAGGGTTTATTGTTGACATAATCATGTTCTCCAAAATGACGGAGATATAAATTACCATTTTTGGCAATACAACTTACACGACGGCCTTTTGGTAAATCAAAATGGTCTATTGTTTTATGTTTACCTTCATATTTACGTAATCTAATAATTCCATCAGTTCTTAATGCACTGATTCCGTCTGTATATTTAAGGAGAAAGCCAGCACACCGCGCTAGTGTTTTTTGTAAAATTATTTTATCCTCTGCCCTCTTGTTTCTATCATTTTTATAGTCATCTATGAAACTTTGCTCATAATGTATATTAGGAAAATCTAAAAGTTTATCTTGTGACAGAAAAAAATCACTGCATTGACTCCAAAGTAGTTTTCCCCAGGTTGATAAAGTCATATCTTGACCATCTACTAACCTCCAATCATAAGGAAGTTTCTCTGCTGCTTGCCAAGATTTAGGAACATCTCCTACTTCCATCATCGCTAATTGAACCTTATAAGGTTCAATGCTTGATTTATTAACTTGCACAGGTAATTTAGGAATTCTGATAATTTCGTCAGAACCCTCAAATACATAAACTATTTCATCAGCATAAAACATCCCAATTGTATTAAAGTAACCTTGAATTGCTTTGAAGCTACCTACCAAATTGAAACAGATTGTATATTGATTATTTTTAAAGGAAGTAATAACTTCTTGAATATAAGTAAATAAATTTGCTATTCCTTCTGCAAAAGTCGCACTTTCATTTAGCGAGAATCCAGGTGTATAATAAGTGCTTGTGTTTTTTAGACCTTGGTTTTTCAAAAAAGTTTCGATTAGTTCAGCAGCAATTAATCCTTGTGCTGTATCAGTAGTAATTAGTAAATGAGTATCTTCTTTACCCTGATCTATGTCTTGGTTATAAATTCCATAAATTCCTTTTAGTTCTGCACTAGCTTCTCGAATATCATCAATATCACCATTAAGTTTTTCTTCTGCTCTTTCCTTTAATGTTTGAATAATTGTCGCTACATCTTCATGGTACTTGTCCACTTCTTCAGTGCTACAATTAGCTGTTTTTCTTAAAGAATCATAGTCACTGCTTTCATATTCTATATCAATTTGGTTTGTGAGTAAACTTGTCCCTACTGTGGAAATAATTAAACGTGCCATAACCTTAACCTCATCAAAATCTAATTAATTTGGATTTTCGCCTTTAAGCTTGTAAGTCAAATATCGTGCGCCATATCCTAAATAACGCCGAGTTAATTCCAACAAAATTGAATTAATATCCTCGCTTTTTGCAGTTTTAGCTATCTCTTTAGCTTTCTCTTTAATTCTAGTATTAATATCCGTGATGATTTTCTCAGCTAAGGAATCTTTACCTCTTCCCCATTTGTCATCTCTACCTACTTGATAACGGAGAAAGTTTTTAATTACTTCTGTGCTTTCGGTTGTATCTGCAACTCTGAGCAAGTTACGAAATTGAGATTCTTCTAATTTACCGTATGATCTGCGATTATCTAAAGCATCTTGAATCCAAGTGACTAAAAAATCCTCAGATTGGCGGATACCTTTTTGAATTTTTAATTGTTTCTCTTGCTCTGAAAAATCACTCATTTTGCATTCTCCCTAAATACACCATGAAACTCATTACAAATTTGTACTTGTCCGAAGCCTTCGCAGGTGCGATCGCCTACTCCATAAACCTCTAAATTCTCCCAAGCTTGTAACCACAAATGCTTATTTTCTGTACTAAATAAATAAACACTTCCCTTATTCGTCACTAACTCCACATCTTTCATTAAACCCCAGGCAGAATTCCAACCAGAACGGTAGTCATAGCTACTATAAGCAGCATGAATTTCTAAAGAATCATCTGTGACACCTGTATATTTTAATAACATTTCTGGAGAAATTACCGTTGTGCGTCGCCAGTTGTCAGTTAAAATTGCATCAGCTTGTAAATCCAGAGTGAAATAAGTACGATTATCTGGGAATACTTCTAAATGACTACCAAATATTTCGCCCCATTCATGCCAACGTTGACGTAATTTTTGATTAAATTCGTCTATTCGATTAATTACTTTTGATTGAATATCAGCAGGTGCTTTCGCTGTAATTTTAACCTTACCTAAACCTCGTGAACCTGCACCACCTAAACGCAAATCATCCTGATGATTATGAATAAATTGTTGTAGAGATACGGCTAAATTATCATTGACTAAAACTGCACCTGTGTAGATGACAGGTTCTTGTTTCTTCTCTTGAGACTCGTTTAAAACTGCAATACTATATAGTACCCGTTCTTCAGAAGTTGCACGACGGCGATTAATACCTACTCTGGTTAATAGACGGTTATTTGCAGAAGAATTATAATATTTTCCATCTTTTTGAGTATAAAAACCTGTGAATGTATCTACTCTACCACCATCTACTGGACAGTTAGGGTCATAAATATAACCATATTTCTCAGCGCAAAACCGATCAACTAAAGTATCAAAAACACCATGATTTTTTTGTTTAAAACCAGATTTAGCTTTAGAACTTAAAGCCGTAGCAGGTATAGTCCTAACTTCTGACTTAACTTTATGATTAGATGGGTAAGCATTTTGAAAAATAGCAGGGTTGTCTCCTAAAAATAACTGATGAAAATCATCGTCATCACTAATTGATTGATTAGTTTGCTTTAATATCTGGCTAGCAACTGCACCACGAATTACCGAACCAGGAATATATGTTTCCACTTCACTCACGTTTCCGCCTGGTTTGTGCCTACCAATTGCTAAAGGAGACAGTGCTTTAATTTCTAAGTTAATTTTCTTCATCTTTTTCAAATCCTTTAGCCAGAAAATCCCATGCTGCTTGTTCTAAAGGTAAATTAGGTAATTCCCAATGTAGCCAACCTAAACCTGCTGATTTACTACCACCTAAAGCATTAATATGGCGTAGTCCAGCTAAAATTAATGGTGCTGCATAAATTGGTGCGTTAGATAAATAAATATTTCCTGCAAATCTCAGTTGAATATTCGCTGGTGATGTTTCTAAAAAATAAAGTTTGTCTTCTTCAGCAGTGCGACGGCGACGGTTGATAGTTACACCGGGACGTATCACTTCTGGTAAATTATCTGGTTCTTCTTCACAAATTAGGTCATCTAAAATGATGCAGGAAGGTAAAACTGGATTTCCGAAGATTTGACAAATTAAACAATGATGATGTTTATCTGCTTCTGATTCTGATATTTTATACTCTTTCCTGGCAAAATTCTCTGTTAAACCTGCTCTTTGTGGACACATAGTTTGTGGGTTAGGAGAGTAGCAAACAGGCCAGTTTAAACCCCTAGCAATTTTTTCGCACTCATGGCGTAAACGTCCTTTGAGTTGAGAACCTGGAATCAACAAATTATTTTCAGCGTTGCGAACAATTGGTTTATCTGCAAGAGAACCAGAAGAACCACCAGCACCAATACATAAAGCTGTATCAATAACTGCTGTAATGGGGTAATTTTGCAATGAATTGGATAATTCTTCTAGTTTAATCATGACTCAACCCCCACAGATTCAACTTCCGATATTTCATTATCTGGTACTTCTACAAAATCATAGACATCTACCATATCTCGCCAGATTGTCTCATAAAATGGATCTTCTGGATGTTTGGGGTCTAGTTTGCCATTATCATACATCCAAGGTGCTAAATTACCTTTATTACTGTTATCTTTGGGTAAACACCAAGCATCTTCAAAATCTTGTTTTAATGTTTCTCTACCTTGTTTGAGTCTAACTCGAAAATATCGATAGTTAAGAATAGCTGTATGTTTACCCCGTTCTAATAAACTGCGAATTTGATAAAGTTGTGATTTGGGAAACTTAGCTTTTTTCAAAGCTGAGATAGAGGTGATTAATCCGCCTAATTCATGTAAAGTGTATGGTGTAGCGTAGAGTTTTAATTTTTGGAGGCTATTTTTAGTTAATGCTTCGTGACGAAATTCTTTAACATTGGATGAAATCATTGTAACTGATTTGAGAGTTAAAAAATCAACTGTGCCGCTATAATATCCAGCTTTTTTTAATGTCTTGGCGCGGTCTTTCGCTGATTTCAGTAATTGCTCTACTAAATCTCTAGCGTAGTATATGGGTGTGCTTACAGCCGTAATCAATACACCAATTGATGTACTTAGTTCACAGTCAGAACGTTTTGCTGTTAAGGGTTTATAACGTTGATATTTATGAGGTTCAAATGGTTTGGTGTGATTCAGGCGATAATTTCCAAAAATTTGTTTAACTTCTTCGGTTTTTTGGTCTGCTGCTTCATTTTCAGTCAGGTGTATTTCTTGCAGCAGGATTTTTTCAAATCTCTCGCCTATCATCTGAGATATTTCTAAGGCTTTATTTGCCGGAACAATCAATAAAATATCATCACCACCAATGGTAATAATTTCAAACGGATGGATAAGTTCACCATTCTTTAAGTTTGACTCTTCATCATTTAAGTGGTGTAGTTTGTGAGGATGTAAGTTTTCAGCTAATGCTTGGTAAACTGCATATTCGGTTGCTAAAGCTACATCTTGACTAAATTTTTGATAGTCTTCTGGTGTACGAATTTTTTGGATATAACCGCCCATATTATTACCATCGGCGTAAATATAGGCGATGTAACGATTACTGGCGTTAGAAACTTGGGTTAAAGTTTCAGCAATTTCTACTGATTCCTCTGGAATACTACCGTAGTATTTTGTTTTTAAACTCGGATTTTCTTCTAAAAATAATTTGAATCTATTTACCCAACTTTCAATAACCCCTCTTTGCCAAGTTAACCCAGATGCTTCATACCAAGGAGGATTCTTACTTAAACTATCTTTAGCCCTGTCACCTACTAAATACTTACGTACAGACGCTTCTGAGAAATAGGTTTCCCTTGGTCGTGTGTCTACTCGCATGATAGCAGAACGGCGATCGCTACCATCACGCATCAAGTAAGGATGGGTTTCAAACATCGGCGGATAGCGGCGACTAGGACGACCTGGAGTATCATTACCACTACGACGCTGATTAAACAAAATATTTAATTTGGTTGTCAATTCATTAAAACTTTTGCGTCTTGTAAATGCTTCTATTCTTTCTGTTTCATTACTAGGATAACCAAAATAAGCTTGAACTAATGGCTTCTTAAATTCCCGATGATACCAATCTAACCATAATGTATCCTCAATTGGCTCTTTTAACATTCCAAAACGCAGTTCTAACAATTTAAATTTATCACCAACAGCACAAGAATTAGCTGTTAAAGTTTCTTCTGTATAGCGTTTTTCAATTGCATTAGCTAAGTCATTGACATAAGCAGCCGGACAAAACGCCAGTATATTCCCACCTGTAGAATAAATAATTAGTTCTGGAATCAAAACTTCAGATAAATTAACATTTTTGTGGAAATTTTTGTTTAGCCATCCTCTAACGTCGCTACACTGAGCATTATAAAGATTAGGATTATATTCTGGCTCATAATTACGATTAAAAAAAGCAGGTAAATCAATTATGTTGATTCTATCTAATAAACCAGATGCGCCGCGAATTTCTTGAATTTTTGCTGATTCAAACACATATTGTTTAATCTTAGTCGCACCACCATAAACTAAGCCAATGCGAGTATTTTGATTCCATAACTCAGGATAATCACTCTTTAATTCATCAAGAGTTCTAGGAAAATACTTTTCATCAATACCTTGTAACTTCTCCACCTGTTTAACTAACTCTTGCACCTGTTCTGGTGCGTCTTTTCCTGTAATCAAATCCTGACGCATTTGCTGTAATACAGGTAAATCAAATTGCGGTGTACGTTCATCACCCCAGGCTAAACACCAGCTAATGGCTATGGAAATGTTTTTTTGAGAATTTGTCATATACTTGGCAATCTTAGAATGTTCTATCAAGCAATATTTACTTGTTTTCAGGAAATCTTACCTGTTTAAATAAAAACCACAAACAGCCGTGTATTTATGTAACAACTAATATTGCAACCGCAAAATTACTTAATAATGGATGTCATACTTATTAAGTAGAACATAAATATTATTAGCAGATAATCGCATAATTCGCATCTGATATTACAAATTTTCATGTATCGAATAATTGCTTAAGCGAAAGTCTAATATGTTCATCTATCTTCTTGTTGGTTTTGCTGTGTGGGTAAGTCGAGATATGCAGAAAGTCCCACATCTAGGTTATCTGTATCGCGTCTAGCTTCCATGACATCGCGTTTGAGGTTACGCAAAAGTTGGAATAAAAGCCTGTCGCATATCTCACCAACAAGTAAGCTAGCTAAAAATACCCCCACAGTACAACTAATCACCGCGAACAAACCTAGAGGGGCAATAATCAAAATTACCCAGGTAATTGCTGCATTCACTACCGCCACAATCCAACTACGATATCGTATCAGCTTCTTAACTCCAGATGTAGACACCATGTTTTCCCCGTCTCGTAAATTACGATGAAATTATTTTACACCCACCTGGAAATGGGGTCTTCCAGCATAGGGGAATATGGAAGAAAGACAAGGAAACTCTTGAGCAGGGGCGATGTTTTCCCAGAATTCTTTAATGCAAAAATTTTAAATTTTGAATTCGGAGTGCAGCGACGTGACTACTTTATATCTAACTGAAGCTGGAACAATTGTCCGCTATCGCAATGAATCCTTAGTGATTGTCAAACAGCAACAGTCTACAAATTGTCGCTTGGCGGAATTGACACTGGTTGTAGTCTTACCCGGAGTACAATTAACAGATGTAGTCATATCCCTATTACTAGACCGGGGTATTGAAACAATATTTCTCCGTCAAGATGGACAATTTCGCGGTCGTCTGCAAGGACAATTTTCTACTAACCCAACTATCCGCCTAGCGCAATATCGAACTGTAGAAACTACTTTTGGGATGGCGTTAGCACAAAAATTAGTTATGGGTAAAGTTCGTAACCAACGAGTGCTGCTACAACGACGCAACCGTGCTACCAAAGGACAAATTAGCGAATTAACAGAGGCGATAGATTTAATTAGTGCCTATGCTTCCCAGTTAAGCAACACTACAACGCCTCTGAATCGTAACGAAATCATGGGAGTAGAAGGAATTTGCGCTCGTACTTATTATCAAGCATTGAAACATTGGTTTCCTACTGAGTGGAATTTTTGCGGACGTAATCGCCGCCCACCCCTAGATCCGATTAATGCTTTGCTGAGTTGGGGATATGGGGTTTTATTGGCGCGGGTGTTTGCGGCTTGTGTTCAGGCGGGACTTGACCCCTATTTGGGATTTTTTCACGCTATTGAACCTTATCGTCCCAATTTAGTATTAGATTTGATGGAAGAATTTCGACCTGTGGCGGTAGACCAATCAGTGATTTCTCTGATTCAGTCCGATTTATTAACACCAGAAGATTTTCAACCTTCACCTGATGGTGTGGGGATTTGGTTAGGAACTATGGCGAAAAAGTTATTACTGGGTGAGTTAGAAAGGAGATTTCGCACGTCGGTGCTTTATCCGCCACAAAACCGTCAGTTAAGTTTGAGTCAAATTTTACTTGAACAAGCCCGTAGTTTAGGACGCTGTTTGGTAGAGTCGAGTTTAGATTATGAGCCGTTTGTTATTAAATGACGACATAGTTTGTAGTAAGGACTTTAGTCCTTTTGAGATAGACATCAAAGACTCTTTTAGAGATTGCTGCTTTTTGTTACCTACAGGTTTGTAGTAAGGACTTTAGTCCTTTTGAGATAGACATCAAAGACTAAAAGTCTTTACTACCAACATAAGATGAATTCTGGGGAAAGTTAAATTAATGCCAAAACTGTATTTAGTTTGTTATGACATTCCTGACGACAAGCGGCGGACTAAGTTGGCAAAGTTGCTAGAACAACGCTGTCAAAGAGTCCAGTATTCCGTGTTTGAGTGTCCTTTGGATGAGTCTACTTTGAGTTCTCTGTTAGAGAAGCGTTGGCTACCCATATTGAAATTGAATGAAGACAGTTTGAGAATTTATCCCCTTGATGCAACAGCAAAACAGGAAACACGAGTTTATGGAAGTCAGCCTCCTTACGAACCGCCGGATTATTTAATTTTGTAAAGCTTAATGTCGCATTTCTAGTAGCAATTTACAGCCTGAAGTTGATGATTTTGCTTGTGTTTGGCTATTTGTAACGGAATGTAAACTTAGCCGCTAATTTGTCGCGGCGAGTTATGAAGATTATGGAAAAGTAAACTTGTGTTAATAAAAGAAAAGTTAGGTTTTTCACCTTGACTACTTCAGCTTTTTCGTTTATATTACCTATAAAGCTGAATTTTAACGAAAGCAGCTTAAAAATTTGAGTACGGATACTTTAAGTCACATTGTCTTATCCGTAGCTCGGCGCAACTGAACCTTGAAAACCAAATACATCAATAGTTTCCACAGGGTAGGGTTAAACACCACCTATTCCCCGCAAGGGGACGGAAACCGCGTTTATCAGGATGATAAATTTGTAAGTATTCGTTGTTAAACACCACCTATTCCCCGCAAGGGGACGGAAACTGCACTTTTAGATTTTGTGTTATCTGACGACATACTCGTTAAACACCACCTATTCCCCGCAAGGGGACGGAAACTTTGTGAATAGGAGTTCCCCAGGTGTAGTATCGTTAAACACCACCTATTCCCCGCAAGGGGACGGAAACACAAACAAAGGGAACCTAACCGCAGTGGTATGAAGTTAAGTTTTGTTAAACACCACCTATTCCCCGCAAGGGGACGGAAACCAATACTTAGTGAGTGCATGACAGAACTCTATTCTGCTTGCGTTAAACACCACCTATTCCCCGCAAGGGGACGGAAACTTAGACCTATACCATCTGCATAGTCTAGTTTGAAAAACACAGTTAAACACCACCTATTCCCCGCAAGGGGACGGAAACTCCCACCATCATCATTTAAACCCGCCAAAGCGATTCCTGGGAGGTTAAACACCACCTATTCCCCGCAAGGGGACGGAAACCTACGTATTAATACATAGAAATCTTGTACATTTTCTGGAGTTAAACACCACCTATTCCCCGCAAGGGGACGGAAACAGAGAGATACTCATCTTTTGTTAACTTTGTTTGAAGAGTTAAACACCACCTATTCCCCGCAAGGGGACGGAAACTGGACAGTCAACGTCACTTATTACGGGAATACCTTGAACGGCATAGTTAAACACCACCTATTCCCCGCAAGGGGACGGAAACGTATTTCTACATAGCCCATACCATAATCAATGAAGTTAAACACCACCTATTCCCCGCAAGGGGACGGAAACTTATACCACTTTACATTAATGAATTTGACTGCAATCCATTTCCAGGTTAAACACCACCTATTCCCCGCAAGGGGACGGAAACTTCTACCCAATTAGCTGAACATATAAGTATTCTTTTTATAATTGTTAAACACCACCTATTCCCCGCAAGGGGACGGAAACTTGAGGTACTTAAACTCAATAGACACCTAGAGCCTATACTTGTTAAACACCACCTATTCCCCGCAAGGGGACGGAAACTTAATCAGCTACCCAACAATTTTCAGGTAAGTTATTTAGTAACCAGTTAAACACCACCTATTCCCCGCAAGGGGACGGAAACGTAAAGGTAGCTGCCCCGTCCGATGATGAATTATGAGTTAAACACCACCTATTCCCCGCAAGGGGACGGAAACGCTTATTGAAGCTAGCTTTGAAGTTGTCAACTCCTTGCATGTTAAACACCACCTATTCCCCGCAAGGGGACGGAAACCTTGCTTGTTGTTGCATACTCTGGCTTCCATTCTTTGTTAAACACCACCTATTCCCCGCAAGGGGACGGAAACATTAACACCCCAAGAGAATATCTCATAGCATTCCCAGTTAAACACCACCTATTCCCCGCAAGGGGACGGAAACGCAAAGCATGAGGACCATTGGCTTTATCTCCTAGACTTTCTACTAGTTAAACACCACCTATTCCCCGCAAGGGGACGGAAACGGAATTTTAAAATACCTTTTGAGTTTACTGTTAAACCAACTAAGTTAAACACCACCTATTCCCCGCAAGGGGACGGAAACTTAACCAAAGTAATCTTTAGTTGGTATACCTATAGGTATAGAATACCTACTAGTTAAACACCACCTATTCCCCGCAAGGGGACGGAAACCATTTTCTGTGAACCCTATAGAAGTAGACAATATACGTTAAACACCACCTATTCCCCGCAAGGGGACGGAAACAAGTAGCAGCTTATAATCCACCTACTCTTTCTTATGTTAAACACCACCTATTCCCCGCAAGGGGACGGAAACTTTCCAAACTACCATACTCATAGCTAGAGATAGAGTAAGGTTAAACACCACCTATTCCCCGCAAGGGGACGGAAACCTTCAACTACAATGTACTTGCCTCCTTTGTGCATGAAGACAGAGTTAAACACCACCTATTCCCCGCAAGGGGACGGAAACAAATTAACTTTCTCCACTCTTTTAAAGCCTTACCCAAAGGTTAAACACCACCTATTCCCCGCAAGGGGACGGAAACCCGCCATAAATGGATGGGCATCATAGCCCTCAATCCAAAGTTAAACACCACCTATTCCCCGCAAGGGGACGGAAACACAGCTAACTTAGGTTCACTCAGCTTATTTTGTTCAGAGTTAAACACCACCTATTCCCCGCAAGGGGACGGAAAAAATGGGTGACGGTAGTTACCGTCAAAGTTAGTTATTCCAGGGGAGGCGGATTTATGATGATGTCTGCTGCTGATAATGTTGTGAGATTAAATGCTCTCCATTGACGGGTGACATACTTGAATCGCCCAATACCAAAGTCTCTATTAGTAGTGAAATTATCCCATCGAGAACGCATGGACGACCAGTAGTCACCACCAATCGAGAGTAAATACCGAGCGCGATCGCGATCATCTGGTTTAGATAGGTCATCAATAATCAGTCTAGCTTGTGCTGTCGCTAGTAATCCAATTGTATTTTCTGGATCAAATTCCACTCTTTTGTGATTCCAAAAATGGAAGTTATATCCATTACCGGCTTTTGTGGAAATACTTCCATCAGGTTCAACTCGGATGTCTGCGGGGATGTTAATATCGCGTTTGAAGTCCTCTCGATATGCTCTTCCGCGAACTCTGAGAGAACTAACCAATAAATGCCATTTATAATCAGATTTACTCAAAGCATACACCTTGAGATTTTTAATTTGTACACGAGTATTCTTTGCAGGGTTTCCCTTCTGATCTTCGTATAGCTGTCCCCACCCGATTAGTACCCTCCAGTTTTTAGAGTTACTAGGATTTAATTTAGGTCGTTCTGCCCAATCATAGTGTAGGGGTACACCGTGGGGAATTCCTTCATGTTTGAACTTGGGATTTGAATCTGAGATAATTGTGCGTACTGAATTAATTGGCAGGGTGTGAGTGATCGCCTGGGGAACAAACACACAAGCGATCGCTATACTCAAGGCACAAACCCAAAGAGTGATTTTTTTACTGTTCATATTTCGTAATGAAACGATAATTAATTATACTTTGGGTGTTTGAGTGATCACGTTTAAATAGGTATCCTCACCCTGTTCTATAACTTTGGGGAGAGACAAATAAATGTCATCTGCAATAAATGTGACGAAATACTAAACAATATTGACTTTTGTAGCCGAATTGCTAAAGAAATCTAAGGAAAATGGCACAGTAGCTACACTCAACTATATAAACAGTTGTAAGGGAGTGAACGGTGATCATTATCGGTTCTGTTTCTACCGGATGGAACTGACAATTTCATCAAGATTGTTAAGTTTACGTCGGTCAATTAATCCTTTGCAAGTAGGGTGAAAATCTATGAAGCAACCATATCTATCTCCCGACGATTTACCCACACAAAGAACTACTTTGATTAGTGAAATATTAATTAGTCAACTGGAAGAAGCGACGAAAAAAAAGTTTTATGTGACTTGTAGACATAGTGTGAGGATTTTGTTATCGAGTTGTCATTGGTATTTTAAAGTTAATGGCGGAATTCTGATGTTAATTATGGTGTGTCATGATATCGAAAGTTATCAGAACATTATGATGAATGTTCCTTACTTGGCGAAAAAATTAAAACTTTTTGCCAATAATGCCAGAATTAGCTTGAGTTCTCCTGTTAATCAAGGTATACCTTGGGTAGTTAGCATTAATCAAGTTCTGTCTGGAGAAGATGGTTACAGCACCTAAAAGGGATAAGTTTTCTTGTTAGGATGCAGTAAAATAATAGGCATTTTCACCCCTCATCACCGTCGGTGAGGGTAATTTTGCCTCTGGGGGAATGAGGGGGAAATCTAGAGTCATATCTTGCACTATCTTAATCAGTGTCAGGCGATGCACACCCAATAATTTAAAACTGAGTGTCTTAGCAACTGGCACGCAATGCCCACCCTAAAAAAATTGTCATCAAAAAGTAGAGACGTTTCATGAAATGTCTCTACATTTATTTGTGCAATGTTCCATAAATTAAGGGCGGGCTGGACAGCCCACCCTACAAGATGGATAATTTATTGATGGGATTTAGCTAACAAACACAAAATTTGTATTTGCATCTAAACCTGTGACACCGTTAACGATCGCCACTGTTTGACCACCTAAGCCAATGTGGGTGTTACCATTCATTACATTCAGAGTTAAAGTATTGCTGGTAATACCTTGTACTCCAATCACGTCTACACCCATCTCAAAGTCAAGGATAGTATTAGCACTATCAGGTAATTCACCACCATATACAATCCAGAACTGATCAGCACCAGCACCGCCAGACAGCAAGTTACCGCCACCAGACTGGACGTAGAATTCGTCATTACCATCACCACCAAGGGCGCGATCGCCATTACCTAGCCAGAAGATATCATTACCAGCACCGCCAGACATCCGATTACCACCTTTACCCTCGGTAGCATCAAAGATGTCATCACCAGCACTACCAAAGACGCGATCGCGTCTGTTGACGTAGATGATATCATCACCACTACCTAAATTCACCCGGTTACGGCCTGCAATTGGGGAAGATACGGTCTGTAAATCCACCTCATCGTTACCAGCACCAGTAAATACACTGTCATTGATGCCATCGAATTGAGCATTGCCTGCAACTAAGGTGTCAGCAGCAGCACTACCAGACACTAACTCAGTTTCTTGTTGTGCAGCAGCTACTTCTGGTGTGACACCAAACAGTGTCTGATACATCACATCATAAATCCCAGTATTGTCCACGGTGCTGGGTAACTTATCAGCATTCATCCCGTAGGCTTTAGAAACAATACTACCAGGGAAATCAGGAGTACCTACCCAAGCTACACCAAAGTTACCCATCGGCCCATCTATGCTGTCTTGAGCAGAGAATGGTATCCAAGGTCTTTCTGCGCTAGCTGTGCTACCGTTAACCCCATCCAGGTAATTCTGGGTGTTGTTAGTTGTAGTGCGGTTAACGTTGACAAATGGGACTTCTGGTTGACTATTAGCAAGGTTGGGATTACTAGCGTCAAAGTTGCCCTGGGGACGGGTATAAGGTGCGTATTGGAAAACCTCCATCCCACCCGCATCACTATCAGCAGCAGTAATAACTAAAGTGTTGGGATCTTGGTTGTTCACATAATCCATCGCTACACCAATCGCCGCATCAGCACGCCGTAATGCCTCAATCGTGCCAGGTGCATTGTTGGAGTTAGCGAAGTTGTCTGTACCCTCTTCTTCCAAGACTACAAAGAAGCCATCAGGATCTTGAGAGACAATCTTTAAAGATGCCTCTAACATCTCTGCTATTGTGGGAGCAGTATCGACATATAGAGGTAGAGGGTTGTCGCTATTGAGTCCTAGTTGTTCTTCTCGACGCGCGTCAAAGGTGTGACTAGCAGCAAATACACCGAGGAGTTTAGTGGGTGGATTGGCACTATTTACCACCTGATTCATCTGCTCTTCAGTGTAAACCACAGTATAGCCCAAGGACTCAGCCAACTTAATCAAGTTAATACTGGGACGGCGTTCTGCTCTAGTTTCTGAAGCATCGATTTCAGGTGTGACGTGGAAACCTGTTGTGCCTATTGGCAACATATACAGTTCTCCACCACCCATGATCACATCTGTACCAGAGCGAATTACCTGCTCGATAATTTCTGCATACTTATCTCGCGCTCTGATATTGTTACCATCACGGTTAGTAGTTTCCGCAGCAAAGGCGGCAGTACCAGGTTCAGCCAAGTGACCAGATTGAATCAAGGCTGTGGCTTTTCCTGCGGCAATGGCTTCTTCTAAGATTGTGTAGCCAACTTTACCAGATGCCGGAGTGACGCGGGAGTTATCTCCATTTAAACCAAAGGATTCGTTAAATACCTTCACCCCAGTAGCGTGGGTAACTGCGCCAGCGTTGGATGTCCCTGTCAACTGGTTTTCCATGTGTCCCAGGTAAACACCTGCATTGGACATATTATCCCAGTTCAATCTCCCATCAGGCCCTTTGTCAATGTTGCGAAGTGCCATGTAGTGAGAAGGACTCGTACCATCTGGGTGAATGAAAATTACATTTCCAGTTTGTTTGGTAGCTTGGGGTGCTGGTGTGGGTTCTGGGTTACGAGATTCTAGTTCCACATCGAACAGAGTCTCATACATCAACTCATAAATTTTGGTATTGTCTAAAGTTGCAGGTAATTTATCTGCATTTAAACCATGCGCTTTAGAAACTATAGAACCAGGAAAATCTGGTGTACCCGCCCAACCAATACCAAACTGAAACACATCACCATTTACATCAGGTGCAGCAACAAAAGGCGCAGTGTTAGCCCCAGTTTGTCCGTCTAAAGGTACGTTACGGGATTCTGTAGTGGGGTTGTTGTTAACAGTACCTACTGTTGCACCAGTGCGGGGATCTCTGACTTCTAAACCACCGGCATCACTATCAGCAGCAGTCAATAACAAGGTGTTAGGATGCCTGTCGATGAACTCCAGTGCTTTCCCAATGGCTGCATCGGCGCGGCGCACACCTTCGAGTGTCCCAGCCGCATTGTTGTTATTACCGAAGTTGTCAGATCCTTCTTCTTCAACGATGGTAATTGAGCCGTTGCTAAAGTTAGGATGCTTCTCCATCAACTTCTGGGTGACATCCAACATTTCGGCAATGGTTGGTGCTGTTTCCAGATACAGAGGTAAACCCCGTTCGGCTAAAACTTCTTCAGGGCGATCGTTGAAGGTGTGAACAGGCGCAAATACACCTAATACTTTTGTTGGGGGTGTAGGTAAATCAAGTAAAGCTGTGAGTTGTTCTGCTGTATAAACAACTGTATAACCTAAACTTTCTGCCAGTTCTATGAGGTTTTCTGTGGGGCGTTGCAGAGAATTGATACTAATAGCGTCTAATTCCGCCGCAGTACCGTGGAAGCCATCAGTACCTACAGGTAACAGGTTGAGTTCACCACCACTGAGGATAAAGTCAACACCTGATTCAATCACCTGTTTGGCAATTTCTGCGGCTTGGGCGCGAGGTACAGTGCGACTGCCGTTAGGGTTAACAATCTCTTGTGTCTGAGCAACAAAGGCGGCTGTACCAGGCTCAAAGATAGCTCCAGATTGTACTAAAGCGGTGACTTTATTAGCGGCGATCGCTTCCTCTACAATTGTCTTGCCTGTATTGGCAGCACCAGATAAAGGTACAATCTGAGAACCATCTTCTTCAAAACCAAAGGATTCTGCATAGACTTTAGCACCAGTTGCATGGGTAACAGCACCACCATTGGATGTTCCACCCAACTGGTCTTCCATGTGACCCAGATACACACCAGCATTAGATAATTTATCCCAATTCAAGCGTCCGTCAGGTCCTTGATCTACAAACCTTGCAAACGCATAATGAGATGGACTTGTTCCATCTGGGTGGATGAAAATAACATGATTACCGTTATTACTGTTTGACATAACACCTCTGATTAACTTGCGTCTCGCCAGCTATCTTCAAGAAACCAGGGTTACGTTAAGAAATCTTACTAATCAAAGTTAAGCCGAACTTAAGTCTTGATTAATTGCTATCTTTAAGTATTGAAAATTTTCTAGAAATAATATAGATAAAAGTCTATAAATGAACAGATTTTCAACATCTGACGCACCCTACTAATGTGCCAGTTGCGTAAGTAGAGACGTTGCATGCAACGTCTCTACACTATGGTCTAATTAGCGGAAAACTGCTGTAAGAATCAAGCGCATTTTCATCAACAAACGGTATAAAGCTGACATTCTCTAGCGACATCAGCCGCTATAGTTTGGCGCAGATCCCAAGGAAGAAGAACTTCTACTATAGGCCGCCAAGCGCGTAGACGCATCATCACATTGTGATCACCATGTCGATATTGCACCCGGTAATAAGCATCCTCTGGGGAACGATGGGCGAGAATTTTTAGTAATGCGGCTTGTTCGGGGTTGGCTGTAGACTTTTGGATCAGGGTTTTGACTTGTGGGTAGGCGATCGCCTTAAATGTGTCATGGCGAAATGTACGGTCGATGTAGCGGTCGTGATAATCTCGGTCAAAGCGTAACACCATCAACCGAGGTTTTAAATAGAAATCAAAACCCCAAGCTTGAGACATTTGTATTTCAATCTCATCTGAGGTGGGTAAGTTGTGTTGATGGTAGCGTTGTTGCAGATGCTTGGGAATGGCTGGATGTGTCCAGTCAATCGGGGTAATATCTTTTATCCTGTCTAGACGGAAATTATACCAGTCTGTTTTGTGGTCAGGACTTTCCCCAAAAGCGCAGAGATAAACCGCACGTTGCACATAATAAATACACACTGGATACACTACACAGTTAAATGTGCTTCCCAATCTGGCACTGCTGTATGTGATTTTAATCGGTGGTACTGGTGTTTTTTCCCACAGCTTTTGTAGTTGATATTGCAAGTTGTCTACTTCATCTATAGCCGTGACTACATAATCGAGTTTGAAGAAAAACCGCCGCACCCCGCAGATTTCTTGAGATAGATTTTGAGCGATCGCCACCAAATCCTCTTGATTGAGAAAGTGTAATTCATTACTATGCAGCTTAGTGGTGATCGGACGAGTAGGGAATTGCTGAACACGGTAATATTTCTGCTGGTGTTTCTCCAGCCAACCCAACTCTGTGAGAATATCTAAATCAGCTTGCAGAGTGCGACGAGTCACACCAAACAATCGTTGTTGGAGTAGCTGATCTAAATTGGGGATGGGGGTATGTGTGGAAAGCGATCGCCTCCATTGGGATTGTTCTAGTCCGGTTTTACTATCAAACAACCAATCGGCGATAGTTTTAGCACAGGGACATTGGCGATGATGCAGTTCAGGAATTGCTTCCCCCTTGGGGTGAGAGGAAAGAAAAAAAGCATTACGCCAGTCTGCAAAACTGAAAGCATCATCTAATAATAAACGGTCTTGAGCATCACCATATAAACAACGCAACCATACCCACAAACGTACTGCACGAGGTAAGTTCTGTTTCAGAGAACCCCGCGCTAACCATTGCAACAACTCTACTTGGGGAACATCAGCAAAAATTGATTCAGACACTTTTTTTAGGGACTGGGGATTGGGGATTGGGGATTGGGGACTGGGGATTGGGGACTGGGGATTGGGAAAGAATTTCTCCCTTATCTCCCTTGTCTCCCTCATCCCCCTCATCCCCCTCATCCCCTCATCCCCGTAACTTCTAGCATACAACAATTTGGAAGCGGGTTCTTCCAGCCCCGTGTATGATGTATCCATCACTGGAGAGAAAACAATGGCTACCTATAAAATTGAGTTAAAAGAAGGGATTTTACGTGTTGGTTTTGGCGAACCTGCCCAAAATGACCAAATTGTGCGGGATGCAGCAGCGCAACTGGAAGAAATGGCAAATTCCGGGGAATTAGCAGGGGGGCCGTTACTGAAGATTAACGGGCCGATATCTATACCTGTGGCGTTTGTGTTGGCGCATAAACTTGCACATATTTACGGTGCTGTAGCTTTTTATGATCCAAAAATAGGTAAATATGTGACTTGCATCACACACAATCCCGCATATAAACTAGGAGACCTTATTGATTAAAACCCATCAAATAAGCAGCTAGAGGAGTTGTTTTGAGAGCAAACTTGCAATCATGAGTACCTATGAAATTAAGTTACAGGGTGATATCCTGAAAGTAGGATTTGGCAGTACCCTAGCGACAGGCGATCGCATCGTCCGGGATGTAGCGGCAAAGTTAGATGAGATGATTACCCAAGGTGAGTTACCGGGTGGTTCTCTGATCAAAATTAATGGCAGAGTTTCAGTATTAGTTAGTCAGGTATTAGGGGATAAATTAGGGAAATTGTATGATGCGATCGCCCTATTAGATCCGAAGATAGGCAAACCAGGGATAGATAGATATGTAGTCACCATTAGCAGACATCCCAACTATCAAGTCGGGGATATATTGGATGTGGTGCGAGAGTCCAACTCTGAAGCCAACCTGAAAGTTGTATTATGTGGCTTTGCGAATACTGGAAAGACTTGTTTTCGCGATGGATTAAAACAAGCACTATTGCAGATTTCCAATGCGCCGGAATCATACTTTATGTCCGGTTGTCCTGATGGGGATGGTTCGTGGTACAGCGAAACCGCCCGACGTGATCCTGATTTAGCAGCACAGTTAAAAGCACAATACAAAGCTAGATTTACCGCAGAGTTCGCCAAACTGAAAGCGCAAGAAGTCAGAGGTATCAATACACCGATATTTGTCTTTGATATTGGCGGAAGAATATCAGACGAGAACCGCTTGATTATGGCGGAAGCTAGCCACACGGTGATTTTAGTTAAAGATGAGGCGGAGATTGCACCTTGGAGAAAGTTGTGTAAGTCGCTGAATTTGCAAGTTATCGCGATAATTTTCAGTGACTTTCTGGGGAATGAGGATGTTATTGAGTCGGAATCGCCGATTTTACGCGGTAGGGTGCATAGATTACAGCGAGGTGAGGATGTTTCCCAGCGTTTGACGGTGCAAGCTTTAGCGCGGTTGTTGGTGGGGTTGAGTATTAGTGAAGTTTTAGGGAGATGAAAGTTTTATGGTGACAAGTTCTCAAGACGTTGCATTACAGGTGATTCAACAGGCGATCGCAGCGTTAGCTAAATGGGCTAATTTTGCTCATCCTCCTCTCAATGAGGAGTATTCAGAGGTTGAAAGGGCAAAGGAAATATTAGGCTGGAACGAAAATACAAGTGTTGGATTATTGCGTCTGCTATTTGACAGTGTAAATTTATCTGATGAACCAAATAAAGAACCATCAAACACTCATTACCATGCACTAGCAGCTATTGAAAATCAAGATGAAAGCTATTCGACAATACCTTACCCATTGGACGATAAACCTGAAGAAGCACAGGTGTCTTTCAAAGCTGAAATTAATCAGAAAATTTCCGACTATCTCAAAGATAACTGGCAAAACCTTTCTTTATTGATGCTGATCTTAGAAAAATTTGGTTCCTGTCTTAGCTTTGGTGCAGTTGATGTAGCTTTGGTAGACATGGCAAGAATTACAGCAGCGATCGCCACAACTTTAATTAATAATCCTGCCGAAAAAATTAGCTTAATTGCTGGCGATTTATCTGGAATTCAAAAATTTATTTATACTATTTCTTCTGATGGGGCTTTAAAATCTCTCAGAGCCAGGAGTTTTTATTTAGAGTTAGTTACAGAAGAAGTAGTACAGCAATTACTATCAAGATTAAAAATTCCTCGTACTAACGTGATTTATGCTGGTGGTGGTAACTTATATATTTTGGCATCGGCAAGTGAAGACAATACCAACGTTGTTCAACAAGTACGACAACAATTTAATAAATGGCTTTTGGAAGAATTTCAAGGTAAAGTCTTTCTAGCTTTGGATTGTTTAAACTTGCCAATTACAGAAATTGCCAGTGCTGAATTTGCTAGTCATTGGTCAAATGCAACCAAAAATCTAGCTGTACATAAATCTCAGAAATTTGCAGACCAAATTAGCAATTTTATTAACCCACGTCATAGTCATGAACCTTGTCGCGTTTGTCACCGTGACGATGTAGAACCAGAAAAATTAAAACCTCTTAACAAAAATCAGCCAGATTCAGTTTTGGCTTGTGGAACTTGTCGCAGTATGTTCGATTTAGGAAGTGATTTATTTGGAGTGAAAGCAATTGTCCGCTCAACTCGTGAAAATGTAGGAAGTAAATTACCTACACTGTCATTTAAACTTCCTGCGAGTGATGACTCTCCTGCTGTCAATATTTATTATCATTGCTTCAAAACTTGGAAACCAATAGTTCCAGAGTCAGACATGGTTCTATTAGTCAATGATTGGATATTAGACCATTATCAATTCAAGCATTTTAAAAATGTTTCTCCCTTGTTATTAGGTAACTATGGTAAGGGAAATGAAACCGGGAAAAATCATGCAGAAGAAGTACAAGGCTTTATGCGTGCTGAAGAAATGGCTGCCAAAGCTCAAGGTATTGATAGAGTTGGTTATTTAAGAATGGATGTAGACCGACTCGGACAAATATTTGCTAAAGGCTTAGGTGAACAGCAAACTTTACCAAGATTGGCTGGACTTTCACGGCAAATGAGTTATTTTTTTAAAGTTTATCTCAACAGTTTGGCACAAAAAAGACTAGCAAATCTTCCTGAAAATATTCAGCAAGTATCACTAAAAGATGAAAAATATAATATACTATTTATATATGCAGGGGGTGATGATTTATTTGTGAGCGGGGCATGGAACGAAATTGTAAATTTTGCCTTTGATGTTTACCAATCTTTTCGCACCTACACTGGGAGTAATCCACATATTACATTATCAGGTGGAGTCAGCATTGAAGATATCAAATTTCCACTTTACCTAGCGGCGAAATCATCAGGTGATGCTGAAGATGCTGCTAAGGGAAATGGTAGAGATAGTTTAGGCTTATTTGGTCAAGTTTTTAAATGGGATGAATGGCTAGGACATCCTCAAAAGACTAAGTTTGATGAGATAAATGAAAGATATGCTAATCAAGAAGTTAGACCAAACCTCTTAGGTGTATTACCGTTTGTTAAAAAATTAGAACAACAGAATATCAGATTAGATTATTCTCGTAGTTTTGTGCGAAACTTGCTGATAACTGCACAGATACAAGAGCAGGTTTTAGAAAAGTTTAAAGATAATCAAGAATCTAAGGAGGCTGTAGATACTCGCTATTATTTGCATCTACCAAAGATTGCTTATACTCTAGCGAGATTACCCAAAGATGTATTAGATGACAGTGATTTTCGGACTTCTCTGAAAAGTCCTTATAACGCGCCTTATTTTCGGGCGATCGCTACTTGGATTGAACTTTTAAATCGTTCATAAATATATGCCAGAACCAATTAAAGCAAAACTAACTTCTCCACCAACCAACTCAAGACAATTAACTACTCAAACAAATATGAGTAATACACAAAATATTGTTGAGGAAATTGTTAAAACTATTAATAGTTTGACAAATGGACTAAAAACATATCCTATCCGAAATCTAGTTAAGCACGCTGAACAATTTGGCCCTTATCTCAAACAGCAAAGGTTAGAAACTAACCAAGTTCGTAAATTCTTAGATGCTGTGAATCGTTTGAAAGCTGACTTAGCTGAAACAGGTGAATTTGCCAAAATTGAAACAGAAGTAGTTCTACTGAAACCAAAATTGGCATACGCCGCAGCTAGACAAAAACCCGCCAAACCATTAAGTGAAGTGATGTCAGTCGCTATTGATAAAGTTCACAGCAAAGAAGATTTTGAGCGTCTAGTTCAATTAATTGAATCAATTATTGCTTATCACAAAGCTGAAGGTGGAAAATAATCATGCCAGTATCATACGCACAAAAACCCTTGCTCGGTAAATTAACACTTACCAGTCATATCTCCGCCGAAACAGGATTACATATTGGTGGTGGTGGCGAAAATTTAGATATCGGTGGACTAGATAAACCTATAATTCGTGATCCTCTAACCAAGTATCCTTATTTACCGGGTTCATCAATAAAAGGAAAACTACGTTCTATTTTAGAAAGGTTATTAAATAAACCTCTAAACCGCACTGGAGGTAGTGGCACTTGGCGTTATGAAAGCGATGATTTAGCAGATGGGTTTACTGAAGTAGAAAATGGACATTTTGTTACTTACGAAGGTGCTAGAACCTGCCAAATTAGTCGCCTGTTTGGTTCTACTGGCGGGTCGAAATTTTGGCTACCAATTGAAACTGCTAGAGATGAAGGATTATATGAAGAAAATAGAAATAATCCTACTCTTACAATACAAAATCAAAATTGTATTAGAATCAATCGTGGACGCAACGCACCGGCTCGCTTAATTATCCGTGATAGTCATTTAGTACCAGAATCAGCAGAAAAAGTAAAACAAGTTGACACTGGTTTATACATGACTGAGTGGAAATTTGAAAATGGTATTGACCGAGTAACAGCAGCCGCAAACCCCAGACAATTAGAACGTGTCCCAGCCGGGTCAAAATTCCAGTTTGAATTGGTGTACACCGTAGAAGATGCTAACCAAGCCATAGAAGACTTACAAAACATTGCCATAGCACTCGCCATACTTGAAGATGACGCACTCGGCGGACATGGTTCAAGAGGTTACGGCAAAATTAGATTCCAACATTTCAATTTTTCCTATCGCAGCTTGGCACAATACCGCCAAATTACAAATCCCTCTGGAACATCTGACATACAACCATTTCAACCCATCGCTGATACGCAAGCACTTTTAAATAACTTCGGAAGTTTACGGGATTACATACAAAGATTATTGCCAGGAAATGAATCATGAGTGTTTGGAAATTAGTAAAACTCAACTTTGGTCGAAGTCCGGCGCACTTCGGCGAAGTAGGAATTGGGATGGAAGAAACCAGCGATCGCGTGCGTTCCGATGCTTTGTTTAGTGCCTGGGTGAGTATTTATGCACGGTTGTTCGGTAAAGATGCAGTGGAGGAGTTGTTACAGCAATTTCCCTCTCAAGACAAACCGGAACTCATACCCCCATTCCGTATCAGTTCTACATTCATCTACCGAGAAGTAGGCGATCGCACAATTTATTACCTTCCTCGTCCCCTCAAATTTCCCACTAAATACCCTGATGATGATTTAGCGTTTTTCAAAACCTACAAAAAACTTAACTACTTACCCTTAGAACTATGGCAGAGATGGTATCAAGGAGAAGGAGTTAAAGACAGCGACATTCAAGAATTAATTGATGAAACCAAAAATAAATCTCATGGAGAACTCCGACAATTAGGAACTTTTGACTACAAACAGGCATTTCACACTGATAAAGTGCCAAAAATTGCAGTAGACAGAGTTACCAGAGCCACCAACCTTTATCATACTGGCTTTGTACAATTTGCTTGGGATAAAAACCCAGCAGGTTTATACTTTCTCCTGCAACTATCTTCAGAAGGTGAACAATTAGCAGATAAATTACACGCTGCATTAAACCTGTTAGGAGAAGAAGGAATTGGGGGAGAACGTTCTAGTGGTGCTGGCAGATTTGACGTTACTTGGAGTGAATTACCAACAAATTGGCAGCAGCTAGTTGACTTTAGCGATGGTAAATATCACAGCATCTTAAGTTTATTTTGGGATTCTTCCATAACAGAAGATTTCTTAAAAAACGCTAGCTATGAAATACAAGAACGGGGAGGTTGGATAGTTGACAATCAAGTAAGGCGCAAAATGGTGCGAATGTTTAGCGAAGGGTCTGTATTTCTGACACCAAAACCACCAGCAGGAAAGCTAGTAGATGTCACACCAAAGGAATTCAGAAAACATCGCATTTACCGTAGTGGTATCAGCTTAAGTCTACCAATTAAAGTCAAGGAAAAATAAAAATATGGTGGTTTCGCTTTCCTCACCTCTGCAAAAGCCTGACTTCTATCAATCAAAAAGAATACTGTTGACCAGTCCCATTTTACATATTGGCTCATCTGTATCTCAATTGAATCCTTTTGAGTATGTGCAGACAGATAAAAAAGTTTACCTACCCAATCAAGAAGCATTAGCCAAGGGTTTGTTGTCAAAAGGCGGAAGCTTTTTTAACAACTACATTCAAGCTATTGAAGAACGTCAAGACATCACCAGACTTTTAAAACAAGCCTTTGGTAATGAATGGTGGAACGCTAAAGATAGCAATGATAATCTAATTTTTCCCAAAGAAGCCATCAGCCAAAAGCTAACAGCAGATAAAATTACAGATTTACGTCCCATGATTCGCAATGGTATGGGACAATTATTCATCCCTGGTTCTTCAATTAAAGGCGCAATTAGAACAGCCATAGCCTATCATTTACTCAAACACGCTGACCGCTATCAAGTACCATCCTCTAAACGGGTGAGTGCAATTGAACAAACCTTAAGAGAAAAACTAGGACAATTCAACCCATATCAACAGAAATTCTTAGATGATGAGCTATTTATGAATAGCTTGTTTTCAGAATTTAAACTCACCTATCAAGATAGAAATTTTGCAGCTAGAGGGCCAAACGCTGACTTTTTAAGAGCAATCAAAGTCACAGATTCTCAGCCATTAATAGAAGATAAAATTACCAACAAAAAAGGGCAAAAAATACCAATAAACCTTGCTGTTGTAGCTGAAGTGATAATTTCTAGTAGATTTCCTGATTACTTAGCTAAGTATAAAGCATCTATCTATGCTGAAATGGTGCGTAATGTCCAGACGGAATTCACCTTGACATTAGATACAGAAATGCTCTCTTGGTTTAAACATCACAAAGGAATGAAGTTACCGTTTAACAACCTGGATGAACTATTAGAAATATGTCAAGAATTCACTCAAGAACAATGGGATTATGAACATGATTACTGGCAAGACATCGAAAATAATCCTAGAGCAGCAGGAAAAAACTTAGATTTTAATTATATTCGAGAATTTTACGAAAACGAAAAATGTCCTTATAGCTTAAGATTGGGTTGGGGTAGTGGAATGAATGGAACAACTATAGATTTGTTATTTACCGATGAATTACGTGAAAAAATACGTGATAATTGCGGTTTAAAAGCACCCGGTTTTGAAGCACCAAAATCTAGACGCACTGTGATGAATTCCAACGGTGAAATTAAGTTTGTACCAGGATGGGTTAAATTTAAGACTTTATCAAACTAATGCTAATTCGTTCTACTTGGACTCTCAGCGTATCCGAATCAACAGTTTTACCTCGTTCCTACAGTTTGGAACTGGTGAAGCAACTACACCAACAGCTAGGCTTAGAAATGGGAGGTAACATTCCTTCTCTTTCTTACTCAGGAATTATTGGCTCATACTCTAAATCAAAAGATTTTTTGAGTTTTCATCCAGAGGAATTTTATCAATTATCACTCTCTGGATTACAAGATGTTGCAGCCAAAGCAATTTCTAATTTTGATTTTGGCGATTGTTTAGAATTATTCGGTGCTAAGTTTAACGTCATCAACCGCGAAGATGAAATTAGCAGTTACGAAGAACTATATACAACCTTAGTAGGGAATGAGCCAGAACCAGCCAGAAGCTTTGACTTGCAATTTATCACACCTACAACTTTTGCTCAAGGTGGAACAAATTTACCTCTACCAGTACCCAATTTAATGTTTCGCAGTTGGTTAGAACGCTGGAATAACTTTGCTCCTGTGTATTTAGGAAGTGACGAATTAATAGCTTATCTTAGCAATGCAGTCCCGCTTAAACATCACAAAATTCAAACCCGAAGTTGGCAATTACATAAAGGTTTTGTGAATGGTTTTGTTGGTGATGTGAGTTTACAAGTTTTCCACCGTGCTGATCCCTTACTTGCGAATGTGGCAAATTTATTAGTGCAATATGCTCAGTTTGCTGGTACGGGGATGAAAACACGTTTAGGGATGGGTCAGACAATAATTAGTACATTGAGGAGAGAACCATGAGAAGAATAATTACATTTCTAGGACTTCAAGCAAAGACAACTACATATAGTTTTGAAGGTGAAAAGTACGATGGGGCTGTATTTGCAGAGGCTTTACACAGATTTTTTCAATATGATTCTATGCTAGTTTGTGTCACAAGTGAAGCGAAAAAAAAGACTTTTCCCATTTTAGAAAAATTAGAAGATGAGCGCATACAAGCAGTTGAGATACCAAATGGTGAAACTACTGAAGAAATGTGGGAAACTTTTAAAATCATTACTGAGAAAGTCAATGAAAATGATCATGTAATATTTGACATTACGCATGGTTTACGTTCTTTACCATTTTTGGTATTTTTATTTGCGGCTTACCTGAAAGCAGCCAAAAACGTTACAATTGAGGCTATTTATTATGGAGCTTGGGAATTAGGAATTTCTAATAATGGCATAGCACCAGTAATTAACTTATCAGAATTTGTAGGTATGCTTGATTGGATTACAGCAACCGATCAATTTATTCAAACAGGTGATGCACAACGACTTGCGAAATTACTTAATCCAGATGGCAAAGCTAGTAATATAACTAAGAAAGCTGCAACAACACTTTATGAGGTTTCGCTTGCTACACTCCTTTGCCAACCATTACAGTTAGCAAACAAAGCCCAAAGTCTGGAAGCTGACTTGTTAAAAGCACAGGAACAATTACAGTTGACAGCACCGCCATTTGAAATGCTTCGGCAGCGTATTACTGACACCTTTAGTAATTTTATAGGTGACTTCCAGCAAAATACTAAAAAAGCATTAGAGGCGCAGCTTCGTTTGATTATGTGGTATCACAGTAATAATCGTTTAATTGAGGCAATGAGTTTAGCTCGTGAATGGCTAATAAATGCAGTAACTTACCGTCTCGGTTTACCGTTTACTCTGAAAATTAGTACACGTGAAAAGCTAATTGCCAGAGCTATATCTGGTGTTGAAATGGTTAGTCGTGATGATCTTACTGTTGAAGAGCTAAATGAGTACGGCAGAATAATACATGATACATGGACTGAAAAGGATACCCTGATTCAGTTATGGAATGCTCTCCAGCCTGTACGAAATGGATTGGATCATGCTGGACATCAAGATGGAGCAATGTCCGTTAGTAAAATTGTTAAGACAGCTAATGATAAAATTAAACCACTTCTTTTTCATCTTGCAAAAACTTGGGAACTTGAGGAACTTGAATATTCTTCTGTGAGTAAATGATCAGTTATAAGAAAGGCTGACGCACGTCAAGAAATGTGGGGTAATTTTCCCAATTATCATGAAAGTAAGGTGGGCAATACGAAAAATTCACTCAAAACTTTAGATTTACGTTGTGGAAATTGCCCACCCTACGATGATTAAGAATGGTATAAGATATCAAATAACTAACTATGCAATGTGAACTGTGTGAAAGAGAGATGGCAGATTTAACAGTCCATCACTTAGTTCCACGCCAAAACACTAAACGCAAAAAACAAGACCCAGGCCCAACGGTTGATATTTGTTCGGCTTGTCATCGCCAAATTCATGCTTTATTTGATAACAAGCAACTCGCTAAAGAATTCAACACCCTAGACAAGCTCAAACAACAACCGCAAATGCAGAAATTCTTGGCTTGGGTAAGAAAACAAGACCCTGATAAACGTATCTCTGTCCATCGTCCTACATAGCTAAAGAATTGCACTATTAAGGGTAAACTCCCGGTTTTTTGAGGATTTGCCGTTGGGATGGGGTGAGGTTGGGGTAATCATCAAGATGATATGCGTTCCTCGCCCATGCTGATGGATGCGGGGAATATTTGTAAAATAAAGTGCGGCGATCGCTCACTCCCCGCCAAGGCAAAGTACCATGAGTTAAGGCTTCCGTAAATATAATCGCGCTACCTGCTTTCACGGTCACAGCCTGAACACAACCACAAGCAAATTCTAAATTACGCCATTCCTCTGGTAAAGGCAAATTACTCTTGTGACTACCAGGAATACAAGCAAATCCACCCTCACCAGGATGTACATCATTCAACTCGTAGGCGACAGCAGTTAAGCCATTATACATATTACCATTTGTGAAGTACCCCAACTAAGCTGACGCTATAGTTGCGGCTTCGCGTCTCATTCGCCATTGCCTCCTTGTACAAGTACAGATTGGTCTTACACAGCGTTTCTGGTATTGCTACCTTTATCTTCTCAAGGAAGAACCCGCGCCGCCATCCCACTTCCTGGGACAGTTTGATTGCTTTTCGTCTTACTCGCCTTGGATTTACGACAATGGTCAACCAGCTAGGTTTTCAGATTCCCCGATCTACCGATTTATCTGCGGCAAGGTTCGTACACCTACTTTGAAGTTAGCCTGTCTGTTCAATACGGTCGGGTGGGTTGTCAACCATCTGTATTCTACCGTAGATTTGACGACTTCTCATACATCTTTGACAGTCTTTCCTACGGAAAAATTGCTCAAAGATGCTATCGTCGTCGTCCGACTTATATCCCCACCTAAAATTCTTATAGGTGGGGACTTACGCCGATTTTGTTAAATAAATAATACTGGCAAGGATCAAAAGGTGTGCCACCGCCATGTAATTGCGAACCGATAGGGCCAAGACCTTGACGGATAATATGCACATAATCATGGTCTAAACGAAACTCCTCTCCTAATAACTGTTTTAAATAAGGAGTAATTCGGGGATTATCAATCAATGCTTGGAAAGGTTCACCCCAAGGTAGCAAACCATCGAAGCGCAAACATGATACTTCTGGCTGATTTTGGAGAGCAATTTGTTGCTCTAAAACTGCTTGCAAAGCTTGAATATGCTCGCTGCTTAAGGCATTCTCAATAATCAAGAATCCTTGTAAGTCAAACAAATAGCGTTCAATGTCTGTCATGGTACTCATTGCCAACATTTATTAATCATTATGTGGCTGTCAAACCTTTTGGGGTTATCTTCAGTAATTCAACATCAATTTTTATACTAAATAAATACATTGTTCACTATAGCACTGCGTTTGGTTGGTCACAATTAATAGTGATTTGTGGCGATCACGTGGAAGTTAATAAACTGTCACTTACTCAATAGGTTTTTTTTATCTCAAAAAAGATATACTTAATTAGTGCAAGGAGTGATACCGCTTCGCCTAATGTTTGTTACCAGGGAATCTGACACACCTCTTACTAATCAGGTATTACAGATGATCAATGTACAATCAAATAGGTGAATTGGTATAATAATACTCATAAAGCGATTGGCATTTTATTTACTAATCGCTTTTTTTGTGGCAAGAGACATTTAATCACACTGATTATATTTAACTAAAACTCTTTAGGTAATTAAATATACTAATTTTCACAAGGCATTGAGCAACCTAAGATAAATTATCGATCTTGTGCGGTGGGTATCCTGCCCGCCCGGAATATGGGAAGGATGGGAACACTGTAGAGACGTTGCATGCAACGCCTCTAAATTTGTAGGGGAGAGGTTTCTAGTAACCTGTGAGGCTTTTTAAACATTCTTAAACAGTCCCAATCCCCAGTCACCACTAAGTAGTATACTCAGCGTTAATCTTCACGTAGTCATAACTTAAGTCACAACCCCAAGCTTTACCACTACCATGACCATTACCGACGTTAACGGCAATTAAGACTGTATCCTCTTTGAGATAAGCACCACCGGCGGCTTGTTTCAAATATGCACTAGCGGCGGCGCGATCAAAAGGTTGGGGTTGACCGTTGTCTAACAGGAGGAAATCCCCTAGTTTAATCTGTAGGTTGTCTTGTTCAAACAGTATACCTGCACGGCCGGCGGCGGCGGCGATACGTCCCCAGTTGGGATCTCTACCAAAGATTGCAGATTTAACTAAGGATGAGCCAGCAATGGTTTTAGCGATTTGTCGGGCGGCGAGTTCGTCAGGCGCGCCTGTGACTTGCACTTCTATCAGACAGGTTGCACCTTCACCATCACGAGCGATCGCTTTGGCTAAATGCTGGCATACTGCTGTTAACATGGCCTCTAATTTTTCGGCTTCTGCACCCATCTCGGTAATTGCCGGGGTGCGAGATTCACCATTGGCTAGGGCGATCAAGCTATCATTGGTACTTGTATCACCATCCACTGTGATCGAATTAAAGCTTCTATCTGCGGCTCTAGTTAACATTTCTTGCCATAGATGAGGTGTGACAGCTGCATCACAAGTCACAAATGCTAGCATGGTTGCCATGTTGGGATGAATCATCCCCGAACCTTTGGCAATGCCACCTATGCGGACTGGGCGATCGCCTATAGTAGTTTCTAGGGCTATAGATTTCGTTACTAAGTCAGTGGTGATAATTGCCCCGGCTGCTGTATCTGAACCTGTGGGAGAAAGCGCGCCTACCAAGGTGGGAATACCACTCCGCAGTGCATCCATTTTAATCCGTTGACCAATTACCCCAGTAGATGCCAACAGAATTGCATCGGCAGAAATCTTTAACTCTTTGGCTAATAACTCAGCACTTTCTTGGGCATCTTGTACGCCTTGGCTACCTGTAGCGGCGTTGGCTTGTCCAGCATTGCAGAGAATAGCACGAGCTGCGTGTTTGGCTTGCAAGCGTTGACGACAATAGTCTACACAGGCGGCTCTCACTTGACTGGTGGTAAATACACCAGCTGCGATCGCCTCTACATCTGATACTATCAAAGCTAAATCGGGTAATCCCGAAGGTTTCAACCCTGCGGTAATACCAGCCGCCTGATACCCTTTGGGAGCAGTCACCCCTCCACTAATTTCCTGCCAGTCTGCCATGTTTCTTCCCTTTACACTAATTAGCAGCTTGACTCGCGATTATACCAATTCCTCTCAAAATTCAAAATTCAAAATTCAAAATTCAAAAGATTGTTGACTGAGAAAGAATTTCTTCCTCATCCCCCTCATCCCCCTCATCCCCCTCTGCTCCCTTGTATGCAAAAAAGGAGAGCCACTTGGGCAGCTCTCCAGATCATCAGGGTGCATCTACTTAGCACAGTATAGCATTTTTGCTATGAGGTGTGACACCCTTTATTTATATATTTGTATAAATATTTTTCAGATTTTTCACTTAGGATACTGAACCGAGAATCAACACCTTGACATTTTACATTTCGCCTTGATACCGAGTCGCTCTCAAAAATAGCTGGGCGTGGAATGTGGGGGTTTAGCGATGCTAAACCCCCAAAGTTTTGTAGTGGCGTGGCAAGCCTTAAATGTTGCATTAAAACTCTCTTGTGGGATTAAGCTCTCTAGCCCGTCCGGTGCAGGCTAGAGAGCTTACACCACAAGAACTAGATTTTTGCACTACTTTAGCCTTGCCACCCTAGTAGGGTGCTTCAGGTCAAGTGTTGTTAACTGAAATTAACCATTCAGTTTCTTTTCGACCAATTCGTTGGTGAGTTTGGGGTCTGCACGTTTGTTGGTCTTTTTCAGCACTTGACCGACAAAGAAACCTTTGAGGTTGGTGTTACCGTTGCGATATTTTTCTAGTTCTTTGGGGTTAGCGGCGATGACTTCCTCAACGATGGGTTCCAGCACACTGGAGTCACTGATGAGTTCTTGACCTGCAAAGGCTTTTTCTGGTGATAACCCGGTCAATAACTCTGGTAACTTTTGTTTAGCTTGGGCATTACTGATTTTACCGCTTTCGATGCGGGTAATCACATCAGCCAGGTTAGCAGGAGTTAAACCAATTTCAGTAATGCTGAGTTTTTGCTTGTTGAGGTAAGCAGCGATATCTTGAGTAATCCAGTTAGCTGCTGCTTTGGGACTAGCACCAGCTGCGATCGCAGCTTCAAAATATTCCGCTACAGACACCTCTTCTGTCAAGACTCGCGTATCATAAGCCGAAAGTCCTAGTTCGCTTTCGTAACGATGGCGTTTTTGTGCGGGTAGTTCTGGTAGTTGACTACGCCATTCATTCAGTTGTGTGTCTGAAACTTCAATCGGTGCTAAATCTGGTTCTGGGAAATAGCGATAATCACTAGAACCTTCTTTAGTCCGCATACTAATTGTCCGTTGTGCGCCTTCTTCCCAGAGTCGCGTCTCTTGGATGATGCGTTCACCCGCTTCAATAGCAGCTATTTGGCGTTCAATTTCATATTCTATCGCCCGTTGAATGGCGTTGAAGGAGTTCATATTTTTAATTTCTACCTTCGTGCCGAATTCTTTTTGTCCTATGGGACGCACGGAGATGTTAACATCACAACGTAGAGAACCTTCTTGCATATTGCCATCACTCACACCGAGATAGCGCAAAATCCGGCGGAGTTCTTGAGCGTATTCTGCTGCTTCTTGTCCTGAACGAATATCAGGTTCAGAAACGATTTCTACTAATGGCACACCGGCGCGATTGTAGTCTACCAGAGAATAGGTAGAACCAGCCAGGCGATCGCTTCCGGCGTGGACAAGTTTACCCGCGTCTTCTTCCATGTGCAGACGTGTAATCCCGATGCGTTTGCGGGTAGGATTGCCATCTGCGTCTACCAACTCAACTTCTAACCAACCATGTTCAGCAATTGGCAGGTCATATTGAGAAATTTGGTAATTTTTCGGTAAATCTGGATAAAAATACTGTTTACGGTCAAATTTGCTATATTTAGCGATTTGGCAATTCAGAGCCAAACCAGCTTTAACAGCATATTCTAAAACTTTTTGGTTGAGTACAGGTAAAACCCCAGGCAAACCCATACATACTGGGTCAATGTTAGTATTAGGGTCAGCACCAAACGCTGTAGAGCTATTCGAGAAAATTTTGGTATTGGTACTGAGTTGACAGTGGGTTTCTAGACCAATAATCGCTTCATACTCAGTTTTTACGGCTGTGGCTGTGGTCATATCACCATTTTGACGATTTTTCTGTAGGTTTCTATTTTAGCTTTTTCGCGTCTTCCCTACTCTATACAATCATCACCCTAGATTTAACGTATTAAATATTACTTCATTCCAAGAATACCAGGAAATCGGGGAATATGTAGAGACGTTGCATGCAACGTCTCTACATTTGATTTTGCTGATTAATTGCATACAAATTCCCTACATTTGATTTTGCTGATTACTGACTCACTAAACATCCGTCTTCCATTTTTACAATTCTATCGGCAATATCTAAAATGCGGTGATCGTGAGTGACTAGCAAAATTGTACAGCCTTGTTCTTTGGCTAATTTCTGCATTAAGTTTACTACATCTCTGCCCGATTTACTATCTAAAGCTGCTGTGGGTTCATCGGCTAAGACTAATTTAGGATGATGCACTAAAGCACGAGCGATCGCTACTCTTTGTTTTTGTCCACCTGAGAGGTCATCAGGATAATAATTCAATCTTTCTCCTAACCCTACTGTGGTTAACATTTCCACTGCTTTGGCTTGCGCTTCTCTAGTAGAAATATTATCATTCATCTCAAACGGCATCTGCACATTTTGCTTGGCTGTAAGAAAACTTAATAAATTATGCGCTTGAAATATATAACCAATATTTCGTCTCACTTCCACCATCTGATTTTTACTAGCACCACAGAGTTCTTTACCTAATATTTTTAGGCTACCTGATTGTACAGACCGTAAACTACCAATGAGTGTGAGTAACGTCGTCTTTCCTGAACCAGAAGGGCCAGTCATGATGATAATTTCCCCTGGTTGGATATCTAGATTAATATCAAAAAGGATTTGCTTTTTTAGCGAACCTTCGCCATAATAATGATTGAGTTGGGAAATAGCGATCGCAGGTGTTTCTAGCATAAGTTTATCCCTAAAAAATATCCGCCGGGTCAGCCGCCTGTAACTTACGCATGGCGATAGTTGCGGAAATTGAACACATCAAAGTCGTCAGCATAAATATGAAAATTGCCCTATCCATAGTCATCATGATAGGTAGCAATGTTGCTTGTCGGGTTATCATATAAAGAGCTTGAGAAATCGCAATACCAGGAATAAAACCAATGGCAGCTAAAATCAAAGCCTCTTGAAACACAATGATGAGTAAATAGCGATTTTTAAAGCCCATAGCTTTGAGTGTGGCATATTCTGGTAAGTGGTCAGAAACATCACTATACAAAATTTGATAAACAATCACCGCACCAACCATAAAACCAATCACTGCACCCAAAGTAAACGTAAATCCTACAGGTGTGCTAGTATTCCAAAAGTTTTTTTCTTGAGTCACCAACTGTTGTTTAGAGAGAACTTTCACATCATTAGGTAAATTGGCTTTTAAATTAGCAATTACCCAATTGACATCTGCGCCAGGTTCTAATTTGATCACTCCAAAATCGATTAAACCTTGCTGTCTTCTATTATTACCAAATAATCGCAAAAAATTTACATCGCTGGTAATGACATTACCATTGATTCCGAAGGATGTTCCTAACCGAAATAAACCCACAACATTAATTTTTCGGTTGTTTAATTCGGTAGTGACTTGATTGTTAGCGGTAAACTCATCAACAATCTTCCCAAATTCTTTACGAGAACCACGGTCAAACAAAACTGTATCTGGTTCTCTGAGGTATGTTAAATTCTCCGCTACACCCGGTAAGTTAACTACTTTTTCCTCTGGATTAAACCCAATAGCATAAATGTTCCAAGTTTCTTGATTATCAGGATTTTTCCAGGGAATAAAATCTAAATATATCGGATGAACTGATTTTACACCTGTAAAACCTAAAGCCTGATATAATCTGCGTTGCGAAAATGGATCAAGAGAAATTAAAGCTTTATAGCGAGAACTCACTAAGACAATCTCACCTTCGAGACTATTATGTAGTTGTACCGCGCTATCAAACAAAGCCTCACGGATACCCAATTGCAAAAACATTAGCACATCTGCAAAGGCAATACCAGCGATCGCTACCAACATCCGGGCTTTTTCCCGCGACAATTGCAACCATGCAACAGGAATTTTGCGTTTAAACATAGTTATTAGTTATTAGTTATTAGTCATTAGTCATTAGTCATTCTCCCTCATCACCATTTCCCCAGGATTCTTTAATTTTGAATTTTGAATTTTGAATTTTGAATTGATTTCTCCCCACTAATCGCTACTTTCACCTTAGAATTAGTTAACCCCGCTACTCGCTGGCTTGATTCTGGATTTAGGCGGATTTTTACTTCTACTACTCTCGAATCAATATCAGCAGCCGGGTCTGTGTTAAGTACGTCTTTTTTACCAATTAATAAGCCAATTTGCTCAACTTGTCCGGTGAGTTCTCCCGGTAAATTCATTTGGGTGATAGTTGCACTTTGACCAATTTTGACGCGATTGATATCAAGTTCATACACCTCTGCAACTACATACATTTGCTGAGTCTGCCCAATTTCTACAATTCCTTTATCGCTGACTACTTCCCCACCCCAAGTATGAATTTTTAAAATTTGACCAGCTTTCGGTGCTTTCACATCAGCTAAATCTAAGTTTGCTTCGGCTTCTTGGACGGCGGCTTTAGCGTTTTCTACTTCTGCTTGTGCGGCTTGCACATCGGTAGGACGTACCTCTGCAATCTTTTCTAAAGTCGCTTTTGCTTGTCTGAGTCTTTCTCTTAAAGTTTCTGATGTTTGATAGCGGTTAGCAATGGCTTCTCTTAAACTCTCTTGCGCTGTTTCTAATATCAATTTTTTACTATCTCGCATGGATGCAGAAACAGCCCCGGTTTCTTGCAGATATTGATAACGCTGATATTCCAGTTCAGCATTTCTCACTTCGGCTTCTAAGCGTTTGACTGTCGCCACCCTCGCCGCTACTTGTTGACGTAGTTCCGCTTCTAATTCCGATATGATCGCTTGTTGGGCGGCAATTTCTCCGTCTTTAGCCCCGGCTTTTACCTGTGCTAATTGGGATTGAGCAACTTTAACCTGTTGTTTGGCTCTATTTAAAGCCGCTAGCCGAGTATCGCGATTATCTAGGATAGCAATGATTTGTCCTTTGTTGACGCGATCGCCCTGTTTTACTAAAAGTTCTCCTACCCGGTTACTACCAGCACTCTGTGACACCGATACCTGTATAACTTCTCCTTGGGGTTCTATCCGTCCTAAAGCTGTCACAGCTTGGATGACAGGACGATTATCCATCACCACGGGAGTAGTTTTTTCAGCCGAATTTCGCACACTAGATAAAAAATATAACGAACTTGCACCACTGGCTACAGCTAACACCACAGCACCCACCATCAGATATCTATTGGGATGCTGAAAATTTCTCACCCCGTCTGAATGAAGATTTTGCATAAAGTTACCGCCTATTGGCAGCTAAATTTACTGTACACAACTTTAGTTTATAAAGTTGTTTTATTCAACTTGTTGTATACAAACTCTAGTGTACACTGTAGAAAATATCTGTCAAGTAGTTGGTTATGGGTTTATCGCAAGCAATTTTGACCTGTTTAATTGATGCTCCCCACAGTGGGTATGATCTGTCTAAGGTGTTTAGTGAAAGCGTGGGTTATTTTTGGCAAGCTTCCCAGCAGCAGATTTATAGAGAACTAGGTAAACTAGAGTCTGCGGGTTTGATAGTTTCCGAGATTATTCCCCGTGAAGGTCGTCTAGACAAAAAGATTTACTCAATTACAGAACAGGGAAAACAGCATCTAATCGAGTGGATGCACAAACCTAGTGAACCTGACGTAATTCGAGAAGACATATTAGTGAAAATTTTTTCTGGCGGTTTAGTACCAGTTAGTGTGCTGATAGAAGACGTAGAACGTTACCGGAGAATACATCTAGCCAAATTATCGACATATAGAGAAATCGAGAAAGAAAAATGTCCCCCCTCGAAAGTCTTAAATAAGGAAGAAAAACTCAGAAATTTAGTTTTAAAAGCAGGTATGCGCTATGAACAAGAATGGATTTCTTGGTGTGATGAAGCACTGGAATTATTAAAAAATCTACCACCAGATTGAAGTATGATGTTATTCCAGGTTTCATTAAGTAATTTGAGTTTTGGGGATAAATAAAACCCCAGAAATTAAACTTTCCAGGGTTATCCTCGTGAACCACCATTTTATTTTTATCTAAATAATGGTTGAATAATTAAAACCATATAGACATAATTTCTGGAATTATATCTTCATTAATAGTTATTTAAATAACTACATTCATTAAACAAAATAGCTGTCAGTCGGCTAAAAATCGTGTTTTTAACAGAGAATTTACTTAAATTAAAAGTATATTTTAAACATTAGTTTTCAGACATATCTAATTGACTTATGTCTAAAAAGAGAATCTCATGTACTTGATTTCTTTGAAAGATTCCACAACAATAAAGTCAGCCTCTAGCAATATAGTAGGCCATCTTGGTAATAACCTAACCTTATCCAATGTCCGTAGTCCGCCCATGCGGACTTTATTTATTTTTGACTAAATGGTGAATACATGAGATATCAGGTTTCTACAGTTAATAATCAAGCACACAACCATCAATAAAAAGTATTAGGTATTATGTCCGAAAATTTAATTGCCTTAGCTTGATTTAATTAATTAATTCTGGAAAAATAAAAAAGCTATCTGACATAACTATTGCTTACTAAGGTAGCTATTGGCCCTTATAGATTGTCCGCTTCGGCGGACTTTTTTAATAGGATGATTTTAGTTTGATTGCTAATAAAATATTCAATTAATCTTAGCTTTGTTTGGGATGAATATAAGTGCAGCTTGATAATTCAGTCCAGTAAATCAAGCTTGTAGGCTCTAAATAGAGAGCATAAGGTCAAAAATCCTGGTTTAGAGTGAATAATTACCGAATTTACCCAGTAGCGAAATTCCAGAAGGCTGCTATATTCTAATTGGATACGTAACAGCGCAGTCTGATGGGAGAAAATTCTGTGAGTAATATAAACAAAAAGAGATTAGACGCGATTTTCGCAATTGCTACTTATGCCGTTGGTAGCGGGGCTGCTTCAGCTGTACCCACACCAGGGGCAGAAATTCCCAAACAGGTAATTCTAACAGCTTCTGATATTTTAATGTATGTAAGTATTTGGAAAACTTATTTTCAAGATGATGTATCTAGTCAGGGAATTGTAAAAATGTTGACACAACTGGGTTTAGTTACAGTGGGTGTGACAGGAACAGCTTATGTAGCAGGTAAAGCAACTACAGCAATATTAAAGGAAATTAATAATTGGACAGGGCCATTAGGATGGGGTGTTACAGCTGTAATCGCAGGTTCTTTCACTGGTTTATTCGGTGTGATGTGGGCATTATATTGTGATTATCTTTATTCTCAAAAAATCAAGAGTCAAGAGTCAAGAGTCATTAGTTATTAGTTATTAGTCATTAGTTATTAGTCATTAGTCATTAGTTGTTCTCCCCTGCTTCCCCTGCTTCCCCAGTCCCCAGTTATGAGTAAACAACGCTCCAGTTTACAACCTATACAGGGTGCAAATCGGCGAATTAGACGCAGATTAGATATTAAAGGAGAAATCGCGCTAGTTGCAGCACCAACTGTAATTGTGTTGATAGTTCTATCATTGATAGAAGCACTGAGTCAGCAACGATTATTATTTGCTTCTCTGGCTTCCAGCGCATTTTTGATTTATCTTGATCCTTATCACGGTACAAACACAGTCCGTACCCTGGTGATCGCGCAAATGATGGCTGCAACTATTGGATTTATCATTTATTTGTTGCTGGGTAATGGCTATCTTTCTGGGGGACTGGCTATGGTAATTGCGATCGCTCTCATGATTACATTAGACGCAATGCACCCCCCAGCCGTTTCCACCTCCCTGAGTTTTGCCTTAAAAGCTGGTAATATTAATAACCTACTTTTATTTGCTTTGGCTGTGGGAATAACTGTAATTTTGGTGGGATTAGAGCGTTATACTCTCTGGGTAATCGCACGCTACAGTCGGCACTGAAGGAGTCATTATTGCGATTACAGGATGGCGATGCACTCCTAAAAATTCGCTCAAACCCTGATTTTTACGTTGTGTACTGTGCATCGCCCTAGGTTTATTGAGAATGGTGCAAGATATCAGCTATATCGCGTAACTTACTGTACTGCGGAGATGTCCATTATAAGCAAATTTCTCTTGTAGAATTTGCTGATACACTGCTTCATAACCATCAGTCATTGCTTGCAGACTAAAACGGTTCTGCACATACTCCCGGCAGGTATAACGGTTTAACTCTGCAACTTTAGCGATCGCACTCACGCATTCTTCAATGTTATTGCATAAGAAACCGGTTTTACCGTCGGCAATCACTTCTGTAGTTGAACCCAATTTCATCGCAATCACTGGTGTACCTGATGCCATTGACTCCACCATCACTAAACCGAATGGTTCGCGCCAAGTAATCGGAAACAAAGTTGCCACTGCACCACCCATGAGTGCATTTTTCTGAGTATGATTTGCTTCCCCTAAATACTCTATTTGCTTACCATCAATTAAAGGTTTAATTTCTTTTTCGTAATATTCCACATCAACAACATCTACTTTACCGGCTATTTTTAACCGCCAACCCGCTTTTTTCGCGATTTCTATGGCTAAATGTGTGCCTTTTTCTGGAGATATCCGACCTAAAAATACTAAATATGGCGGTTCATCAGGCTGAGGATAAAACTTATAGCTACTCACATCAATGCCATTGTAAACTGTTGCCAGATAATTCAACTCTAATCTTTGTTCTCTTTGTGCATCAGAAATACTCACAAACGGCTGATTTTTAGCATACTGAAACATTTTTTCGTTATCAGAGGTAAAAATTCCGTGTAGGGTGTGAACTGTCGCATTTGTCACCAATTTTGCATAAGGTAATGACGCACAGCCCATGTGTGAGTGGATGATATCAAACTCGTCGGCACGTTCATATACTGTAGCTAGTTGTAGCATTTCGTAAATACTACATTCTTTAACGCTAGAATCAAGCCTTAAGGCGCGGGGATGAACTGATACTAACTTCGCTAAACTGAGAGAGTCTCCCGACGCAAACAGTGTTACCTCATGTCCACGTCGAACTAACTCATCGGTTAGTAACCCCACCACTAACTCTATACCGCCATAAGCTGGCGGTGGTACTCTCTCCCATAATGGGGCTACTTGAGCAATTCGCATCACAAACCTCCTCTAAACTCAGCTTGAATTAGGTGTGTTTGTTTATGGTTTCAAGAGTGCTTGTCGGTTATTTATTTAGCACTAGAAACTAGCTTTTAACACCAATTTTAAAGTTAAATACACCCAAATTTTATGCTAACAATTCTTGTTTAATGGTCTATCCTAGTAGGGATTTCACCCTATTCCTCAGAAAAGATTTTTGCCTGATAATTTAGAGTTTATTTACATCCAAATAGTAATTAAAGCAGATTATTAGATGGCGTTAAATGTCAAAAATATGTTGATTTTTACCAAATTCTCGGTTTTGACATCCCCGACAAGAGACTTTATTCATGAGACTTGTGTAAGTCTTCATAGTTTATGTACATTCAAATAGCAATTAAAGCTTGTTTACGGCTGTATTAAACCTCAGCGTCTTTGCGCCTCTGCGTGATATCAATGATGTGGTAATTATCTCAAGCCTAATTGGGCATTTTGTAGGCGTAACCCTTACCCTAGGCTATGAGAGCATTTCCCCCAGGGGGTTGACGTTTGCTGTTTCCTAGAATATATTTTTTATCGGCATACTATAAATAATAAAAACGTGAATATCTCTCCATCTCCCAAAAAACCGCTTGTCAAATGGCAAGCGGTTTTCTCAGTCATCATGTTTGTGTTTATGTACCTGCCGATTATGGTACTAGGGTTTTATAGTTTCAACCAATCACCCTACAGTGCAACTTGGCAAGGGTTTACTTTAGATTGGTATACCAAATTGCTCAGTGACGAGCGCATCCTCTCAGCCTTGAAAAATAGTTTAATCGTCGCCTTGAGTGCGGTGAGTGTCGCCGCCGTCTTCGGCACTTTGATGGCGGTAGGTTTGGCGCGTTATCAGTTTTTCGGGAAAAAACTATATCGTGGGATTTCTTACCTACCATTAATTATTCCTGATATTGCGATCGCAGTCGCTACCCTGGTGTTTCTCGCAGCCTTTGCCATCCCCTTAAGTTTATGGACAATTGTCGCCGCCCATGTCGTCTTTTGTCTAGCTTATATTGGATTGGTAGTATCTTCACGCATGACTAATTTAAATCCCCACTTAGAAGAAGCCGCCCTAGATTTAGGCGCGACTCCAGTACAAGCTTTTATTCAAGTATTATTACCTCAGTTAATGCCGGGAATTCTAGCAGGTTGTTTACTGGCATTTGTACTCAGCTTAGATGACTTTCTCATTGCTAGCTTTACCGCCGGAAGCGGTTACAACACCCTACCAATGGAAATTTTTAGTCGCATTAGAACAGGTGTGAAACCTGATATTAATGCTCTGAGTGTTTTACTCATGCTAGTATCTGCTTTTGTAGCGTTTATAGCTGAATTAATTCGCGCCTTTGGTGAACGAAAAAATTAATTAATCCTTTAGAATTCACCAACCTGAATTTTCCCGATCTTATCCCTGGCTAAATACTTATTTTTCCCAGCCACCGCTTCATTTTTGGGGTAATTAATCTGGGATTACGCCACGGGTTGACAAAGGCAATTTTTAACTATATTATTATTTTGTAATAAAAATTAGTGCGGTTGCTGAAACTAACGTTTAAATTGCATCAGCAGCCAGCATTAAATTGATAAAATACCTTCATCTGTATTTTTCATATAGTTAGCTATACAGATGAAATATTTTAATAATTGTTTGTCTAGATATATGTTTTCAAAGCAATCCTATTGGGGCTAACTTTGGACAAGATGCTATTATCTCCTCATTATGCAAATCTGCCAAAATCCCAATTGCTCAAATCCATTCAACCCTGAAAGCAATAAATTTTGTATTAGTTGCGGACATAGCAACTTCGGCAAACTGTTGCGAAACCGCTATCGTGTTTTGGGGTTATTAGGTGAAGGTGGATTTAGCAAAACTTATGCAGCCGAAGACGCAGACAGGCTAAACGCCCCTTGCGTTATTAAACAGTTCTTTCCCCAAATCCAAGGAACTGGGCAACGTAGCAAAGCCGCAGAAATTTTCAAAGAAGAAGCATTTAGGTTATATGAACTCGGAGAAAATCACAACCAAATCCCCCGATTATTAGCTTACTTTGAACAAGGTTCAAGCTTATACTTGGTACAGGAATTTATTCCAGGGCAAACTCTCTTACAAGAAGTACAAAAACAGCCCTTTACAGAAATGCAAGTGCGCCAAGTTCTAGCTGATTTGTTACCAGTTCTAGACTTTGTTCACACTTGTAATGTTATCCACCGCGATATTAAACCAGACAATATCATTCGACGTGAAACTGATGGTAAGCTGGTTTTGATTGATTTTGGTGGAGCCAAACAAGTTACTCAAACTAGCCTAGCTAGACAAGCCACAGTAATTTATACCCTTGGTTACGCGCCAACCGAACAAATGGCAGGATTTGCTTGCCCCGCCAGTGATTTATATGCTTTGGGTGTAACTTGTATCAGACTTTTAACCCAATGTTTACCACAACCAAATGTTTATGGACAGATTGATGATGGGTTGTATGATCCGATGAATGCCCAGTGGTTATGGCAAGATTATTTACAAAATAAAGGTATGATTATTAGTGATAATTTAGGCAAAATTTTAGATAAATTAACTAAACATTTACCCAGCGAAAGATACCAATCAGCCGCCGCAGTTCTCCATGATTTAGAACAGACAATTACACCAACGGCACAAACACAAATTGTGGTAGTCAATCAACCGCCAGTAGAACCATTAACCGTTACACTGCAAAAAACTAAACTACCACTACCGCCGCTACAAACCTTTGAGTTTGATGTAGTTAGTGTAGATACTGCTGGCAGAGAAGTTAACCGCGATCGCACTGTGGCAGAATACTTTAGTGAAGAACTCAACAAAGACATCACCTTAGAAATGGTAGCGATTCCCGGTGGTATATTTATGATGGGTTCCCCTAACTTAGAAGGCGATGCGGACGAACGTCCCCAACATCAAGTAGCGATCGCACCCTTTTTTATGGGAAAATATCCCATCACACAAGCACAATGGCGGGCTGTAGCAGCCTTACCCAAAATCAAACAACCTTTAAATCCTTATCCCTCCAAATTTAAAGGTTATCATCGACCAGTAGAAAACGTCTCTTGGCACGAAGCCGTAGAATTTTGTGCCAGACTCTCTTGCAAAACCGGACGAGATTATCGCTTACCCAGCGAAGCAGAATGGGAATACGCCTGTCGTGCAGGCACAACCACAGCCTTTCACTTTGGCGAAACCATCACCCCAGAATTAGTCAACTTTAGCAGTGGCGATAACTCCAGCCTAGAAGCAAAAACCAGAACCCGGAAAGAAACCACCGATGTCGGCAGTTTTCCAGTAGCCAACGCCTTTGGATTATATGATATGCACGGGCTAATTTGGGAATGGTGCGCTGATCCTTGGCACAACAATTATCAAGGCGCACCCACAGATGGAAGTATTTGGGAAGAAGGCGGTGATATTTATCGCCGAGTCTTGCGTGGTGGTTCTTGGAACTTTGGCGCAGAACTATGTCGCAGTGCTAGCCGTAGCTGGAATGAGTCAGACGGTGGCTTAAGAATTTGTGGCTTTCGAGTGGTATTGTCAGCAGCTTGACTGACGACGGCGAGAAATCATCATACCACTGGCGACTAAACCCAGCCCCAGCAAAGTAGCTGGTTCTGGCACTGCTTGAGATTCTTGGTTAGCAGCAATATTAGCAACGAATAAAGAAGCGTGAGATAACTCCTGAGCTTCTCCGTTCTGGTTGACAGCAACACCTATAGTATTGAACAGTCCTGATAAACCTTGACTCCAATCATAATTTTGGAATAAATAGGCACTGTAAGAGTTGCTAGTCTTCAAATTCACTACAAAGGTGTTACTGCTTAATTGCTGTAACAGACTCCAACTACCAGTAGCAGAACCGTTATCTGATGTAACATAGGCATTTGACTCATCTGTTTTGCCAGCTAGCGACCATGTTACACCATCGCCAACATTACTGCTAAATAGGCCACCATTCAAGTCACTCAAAAAACCTGCGTCGTTCCCAGAAAATGCACCTTCACAAGCTGTAGCAATTACTCCCCCCAGCGAGATATCGCTGTTACTACATATAGCAGCTGAAATCGTTTGGTTTTGTGCTGGCTTTGCTTGTGCAGGCGCATTCATCACTGCACCAAAAATTCCAGTAGTTAGGAACAGGGAAGCCGACAGATGAAAAAATCTGTTTTTCATATTGGATATAGCCTTAAATTCAGAGAACTAGATTTTGATGTCTGCAAATAGCTCCTGATACAAATTCACTATGTCTATCCACAACAGAAATTCTGTCTGTAATCTTTTTGGGAGTGACCGGGATTAATAACACAAAAGTCTGATGATGAAATAACCTCTGGAATTTGTATAAGGTTTGGTTATCTCTCAATCTATGAGATTTTGTCAGTTTTTGTCTATATTTATCTATGATTTTTATCAACAATTTAAATGTCAACTATTAATTTAATCGCTAGATAAAGTAGTGAGCAAAATATTTGCGATAAATACCTAGAGTTTATCAAAAAAATAAATTTAACTCTGTAATATTACGGTTAGTTTGATTTGATTTCTCATATTATATGGCAGTCTCATCATAGATGAGCAGGACTTACGTAACTGACATATTAGTAGGGTGCGTCAGATATCAAAAATAGGTTTTTAGACAGCATTTAAACAGTCTAACGCACCTGACAAGACTCAATCAGAATAGGTGGGCATTGCCAACAACTTAAACTAAGGCTGACAGCAAGTTGCAAGTAATGCCCACCCGAATGGTGCAAGATATGACTATATATCAACTAGCACAAATGGGGTGTATTAATGCTGGATTTTGAGATGTCGAATTGGGTGTTTCTGCCGTAAGAATTAAATTACCATGAGCATCCAATGTTAAAGCTTTGGCTTCAACAATAGTATGAGGTGAATAACTGCTAACTTTTGGGTAATTGACCTGATTTTTAGCGACATTATTGATATGATTGACATTAATCCAGCTAGCGATCGCTGACTCACTCTCTAGTGTGTCGTAAGGATTAGCTGGGATTCCACCCTTACCAGTAATCAAAAATTCATTTGCCTGTCTAGCTACAGCAGCATTGGTACGACATTTTTGAGCAATGCGATTTGAAACATCACTGACATTTGATGGTAGTTCCATTAAGCCGCGACTGGGATCTACTTCTGGGGTAGTAATTTCCACAGTACCGCTTAACTCTGGAGTTGCACCAGTCGCCGTAATATCACTTTCTGGAGTCAAGCCTGTACGGAATTGCGTACCAGTAATACCTTCAGCCGTAATTTTCACACTACCACCCCGAAAATCAGCCGAGTTAGCACTAATATCACTATTCTCAAAAGCCGCTAACAACTGAGTATCAATAGTAATATTACCGCCAACCACATTACTACCTCTAGCGTTGGTAGTGATGCTACTATTACCCCGGAGCAAAATTAAGTCTTGAGAACGCAAATTAATATTAGCTTGTGGTAGGTTAGACTTAGCATTCACACCGCGAGTATCCGCACTAATAAAAGCTTGATTATTTAAATCAATAGAACCAGCATGAATATGCAAGTTACCCGCACCACCTTCGCCTCTACTCTGCACCGCTATACCTGCTTTTTGCCATACTTGCAATAAATTCGTGTTTATGATCAAGTTACCTGCATTGCCTGTAGAGTTGGCGGCAGCTGTCGCAAACAAACCGCTAGGAAATGCACCATTAACAGCAGTACCAATCAATTGCATTCTATCTGGAATATTCAGAGTTAAATTACCACCCTTACCTGCACCGCTAGTGCTAACACCAACTTGCGCCCCATCCCGCACCAGCAAACTAGGGCTATTAACTACTAAATTACCAGCATCCCCAGTAGCATTAATGGCGGCAGCAAACAAACCACTAGGAAATAAATCCTCATTGCCAGAAGTTCCTATCAATTCAATACCCCCAGTCGCCTTGACAATGACATTGCCGCCCTTACCGCTACCAAAGGTACTAGCACTGACTTGCGCCCCATCCCGCACTAACAAACTAGAGGTATGAATATTTATTTCTCCTGCATCTCCTCTAGTAATAGACTCGTCAACTTTTGGTATGTCTATATCATTTATCCTGATAGGATTAGCTTGAGTAAACAAACCACTAGGGACATTTTGACGAGAAACACCGATAAGTTTTATCCCCTCAGTCGCTTGTACATTTAAATTTCCCCCCTTACCCACACCAAAGGTACTAGCACTAACCTGTGCGCCATCTTGCACCAGTAAATTACCAGTCAAAATATTTAAAGTACCGGCTTCTCCCGTAGCTAGGGGATTTGCCCTCGTAAATAAGCCGCTAGAAATCCCGTTTGCCGAAGCCCCTAAAAGTTGCACCTGTTGAGTAGCATTAACTTTTAAATTACCACCCCGCCCTTCATCAAAAGTGTTAGCACTAATTTGTCCGCCATCTCTTGCTACTAATTCACGGGTATGAATATGAATATCCCCAGCATCTCCCAAGCCTGGAGCATTACTAAACAAACCACTAGGTAGAGTATTTTCGATTTGCAAGCCAGGAACAAACGGAAAACCTTTTAACATAATATCAGGTACAGGCTCATCTATTAGTCCATTATTCTGTGCATCAGTGGCAATTTTACCAGTTGGAGAAGTCCCAGTAATTTCTACTTTTTCAGTGGCATTCACAAGCAGATTACCAGATTGATTTTCACTATAATTCATAGTAAAAATCTGTGCGCCATCTGTAATTGATAAAAATTTAGTGTTGATTGTGAGCTTGCCACTATCTTCACCTTCAAAAGTTGTAGTAAATAAACCACTAGGATAAGTTTCTGGGAATGAGCTACCAGATAAAGTCACCGATTCTGAGGCATTGACAGTTAAATTACCTCTATTTACTGTTTCTACAGCATTAAAAAGACTCAATAAAGCCGGCGAACTAGGAACACTAATGCTAGAAGAATTAGTGATGATTTGTGAGCCGTCCCGCACCGATAAGTGCCGAGTATTAATAGTCAAATTACCTGCTGCTTTGGTTGTGTCTTCGGAAGCTGTCGCAAATATCCGACTAGCATTGTCAGAGAGAAAATTAGGGTCGGCGATTACTTGTATTGTCTCTGATGCGTTGATTGTCAAATTGCCTATCTCTACGCCAATATAAGACCCGTCTTGGACTAACAAATTTTTGGTATTTATGGTAGTATTACCAATATCAATAGGCGCAATCGCCGATAAAATACCAGTTCTGTTGAAGATTTGAATACTATTTGTAGTATTGATTATCAAATCATTTCCTGCTTTCACAAGTCCATTGTCGATGAGCAGATTTTTACCAGTGATTTGGATATCACCTAAAGTATCAATGTTAGTTCCTGGTGATAGTTGAATGTTGCCTAATTGGGAAACAGCATCAAAGTTAAAGCTAAAGCCAAACTTGCCACTATTAAAGCTAACTTGACCTTCAGACGCAACACTCCCTAATTCTATTCTGCCCCCAGCTTGGATAGTTTGAATGTTTGTATTTTCTAACAAGACATCGCCACCAATCAAAGCTAATGTTTGGTCTGCTGTTACTTGCAGCACAGATGCGCCTTGAACTTGAATGTGGCCGGGATTTGCACCGAATTGTAACCCAATGGGAGTATTAATAGTGAGTAGGGGTGTAGAGTCTTCTGGTTTAACATTAAACTTTTGATTATTAGTAAAATTAATACTGTTGGCGGTACTAGCAACAAAAGAACCACCAATCTGTAGACTAGCATTGGGGCCAAAAATGATCCCGTTGGGGTTAATGATGAATAAGTTAGCTTGATGATTGGCTTGTAGCAAACCATCAATATAGGATGCTTGTTTACCTGTGATGCGGCTGAAAATATTTTGAATATTGGCTTGATTGTTAAAGTAAGCTGTATGTTTCCAAGGTAGGGAAAACTCAGAAAAGCTGTGAAAGAGATTATGCCCTACCTGTGTGCCGCCTTCAATGAAAAAGATGCTACCAGATTTGTTGACTAAAGTCGTATCTTCTGGTATAATACCAGCGATTGCACAATTGCTGATGCCCATCATTGCATTGATACCGACAACAAGAGAAATTACTGTGGTGATGCCATGACGGTTGGGTTTTGTTTGTTCCAGTAAATGCTGAGTAAACACCTAATTAACTCGGTCAAAATTAATAAGTGTCAGCATAGCTGATGTCAAACGAAATGTATAGGAATGTACAACTGTTGTGAACATTCCTCAAATCAATTTTGACCAGAGTTTTCCTCTTTAATTTGTACACCTGCGGCAATGATGTCAAAATCTGGGGGAAAATGGGTGTTGCGATCGCAATCAGCTTTTTCTAAATTTGTGCCTTCCAGGTTAGCTAGGCGTAGATTTGCTGACATTAACATAGCACCTCTGAGATCCGCCTCTCGTAAATCAGCCTGACTCAAATCAGCAAAGCTTAAGTCAGCCCCTCGGAGATTTGCGCCTTTGAGATTCGCTGTACTTAAATCAGCATAGCTGAGGTCAGATCCTTTGAGGTTAACGCCTTGTAAATTAGCATCACCCAGTTCAGCCCGGCTAAAATCTCGCTGCCCCTCAGTGTAACTCTCTTTTAGAGAATCTACCGTACTAATTGGCTGTTGATAATTAACGTTAGACATAAAACAGCCTCACATATCATTGTTGATGAGTGTCTGGTTGTGTTGCGCTACACAGGTAAATGATAAAACTGCCTGAGTCGTTCCGGCACAATTTCACAGTAAAAATTAAACATTGAGTCATTAGTCATTAGTCATTAGTCATTAGTCATTAGTTTTTCTCCCCCTGCCCCTCTGCTTCCTCCGCTTCCTCCCCAATCCTTCACAAATTCCTCACATTTTTGCCCTATTATCCAAAATTGAATGACTTCAGCCGAACTCATTGATTAAATTCCCTGTTTTATTAAGATTTCCCAGGAGGGCAACCCAATGCCATACCTGAATTTATTCACTGCTTTTAATCTGTTGATTTATAGGCGTAATCAATAGTCATTAGTCGCCTCAATTGTGTTCCCCTGCTTAATTTAATTAATTAGATCAGAGAAGCTCAAAAAATGAAAAAAACTGTTATGGTGATTGGTTATGGTAACGACTTGCGGAGTGATGACGGTGTGGGACAAAGTATAGCCAATGAGATTGCTTCTTGGCATTTATCGTCTGTACAATCCCTTGCAGTTCATCAACTGACACCAGATTTAGCTGCTGCTTTAGCAAACACTGATTTAGCCATATTTGTTGATGCCTGTTTACCTGTGGATGGCTATGATGTCCAGATTCAGGCACTTTTACCTGATTGTGATGTTGAGGGTAGCGTACATACCAGTAATCCGCGATCGCTGTTAGCTTTAACTCAAGCCTTGTATGGTAATTGTCCAACCGCTTGGTTAGTCACTATACCAGGAATTAACTTTGACATCGGCGATCGCCTCTCCCGCATTGCCGAAATGGGCAAAGCCGTAGCTTTAGTCAAAATTATTCAAATTCTAGACAAAGTAAGAAATTGTTGGGTAGATATTCGAGCCTCTGCGTAAATATACGGTATTGTCTCAATTTGTGGCTGTTGTTATCTGTACTTCTAAAAAAACCTTGAATTTTCGGTTGGAGCCAGCAAGTGTCAGTTACAGTTGAGGCAAACCTGACAGCAGATTTAGGGAAAATGAGGTAACAATTTTCAGCACAAAGCTTGATGCTAAGAGACTTTCCAACCTGTTCCCTGTTCCCTGCTGTCAGTATCGGTATCCCTCTGTTAACAGGTGTAGTGGTGTGAGTTCATCCTTTACCCTAAACCCTGACATCAACTTTTGATGTGCGCCGGCAGCGTGAATAAATAACAACCAGACTCAACCAAGGCGCAAGAGTAAATCCAGACAAATTAATTGGAAAATAAATGCAAATTTCTCTCAAGCAAACAGGCGATCGCACTACCAGCAATATAGATCGCGCTTATGATATTTTGCAAGCAGAGAAGGTTAACCCTCTAAATGCCATCTTTGCACCCCAAAGTGTCGCCGTCATCGGTGCCAGTGAAAAAGCCGGTAGTGTGGGACGCACTCTCTTATGGAACTTAATTAGTAATCCCTTTGGCGGTACTGTGTTCCCAGTCAATCCCAAACGCCATAGTGTACTCGGCATCAAAGCCTACCCCACAATTGCTGATATCCCAGAAACAGTTGATTTAGCAGTCATCGCCACCCCAGCCCCCACCATCCCCGGAATCATTGCTGAGTGTGTCGCCGCCGGAGTCAAAGGGGCAATTATTATTTCGGCAGGATTTAAAGAAGCTGGTGCCGAAGGTATAGCCTTAGAACAGCAAATTTTAGCACAGGCACGCGGTAAAATTCGCATCATCGGCCCTAATTGCTTAGGTGTGATGAGTCCCCGCACCGGCTTAAATGCTACCTTCGCCAGTGCAATGGCTCGTTTTGGCAATGTCGGCTTTCTCAGTCAAAGCGGCGCATTGTGTACAGCCATCCTTGATTGGAGTGTACGGGAAAATGTCGGTTTTAGTGCCTTCGTTTCCATCGGTTCCATGTTAGATGTCGGTTGGGGCGACTTGATTTATTATCTCGGTGATGACCCCCACACCAAAAGTATCGTCATTTACATGGAATCTATCGGCGATGCCCGGTCTTTTATCTCCGCCGCGCGGGAAGTAGCACTCACCAAACCAATTATTGTGATTAAAGCCGGACGCACAGAAGCCGCCGCCAAAGCTGCCGCCTCCCACACAGGCGCGTTAGCTGGTAGCGATGCTGTCTTAGATGCCGCTTTCCGGCGTTGTGGAGTATTGCGGGTTAATAGTATCTCTGATTTGTTCGACATGGCGGAGGTATTAGCAAAACAACCCCGTCCCCAAGGGCCAAGATTAACCATTCTCACCAATGCTGGGGGGCCTGGGGTATTGGCAACTGATGCGTTAATCGAAACTGGCGGCGAACTTGCCCCCATTTCCCCAGAACTAATTCACTCCCTTGACCAAATCCTACCCCCCCATTGGAGTCACAATAACCCAATTGATATTCTCGGTGACGCTGACCCCCAACGCTATGCCCAAGCTTTAGAAATCGCTGCCCAAGATGCCAATAGTGACGGTTTATTGGTGATTCTCACACCCCAAGCTATGACCGATCCTACCCAAACGGCAGAACAGTTAAAACCCTACGCCCAAATTACCGGGAAACCCATCCTCGCTAGTTGGATGGGAGGCGCAGATGTGGCGGCAGGAGAGATGATTCTCAATCGTCAACGCATCCCGACTTATCCTTATCCAGATACGGCGGCGCGAGTGTTTAGTTATATGTGGCAGTCTAGCTACAACCTGCGCGGTATCTATGAAACTCCTGTCTTACCTACAATTGATGCTGGGACTGGTATCCCCTATTGCAACTTAGTAGAAAATATTATTTCCTCCGCCCGTCAAGCAGGTAGGACGATTTTAACTGAATATGAGTCCAAACAGATTCTAGCAGCTTACGGCATCCCAACTGTCACAACTTGCGTTGCTACAACTGAGGATGAGGCGGTGCAATGTGCGGAAAATATGGGTTATCCAGTTGTTCTCAAACTCTATTCCCAAACTATTACCCATAAAACTGATGTTGGCGGTGTACAGTTAAATCTACAAGATGCCGATGCTGTCCGCCGTGCCTATCGGATGATTGCATCCTCTGTAGGGGAGAAAGTAGGGCAAGAGCATTTTTTAGGTGTGACTGTGCAACCAATGGTGAAAATGGACGGCTACGAATTGATTATTGGTAGTAGCCTTGATCCTCAGTTTGGGCCTGTGTTGTTGTTTGGTGCTGGGGGACAATTAGTGGAAGTATTTCAGGATAGCGCGATCGCACTTCCACCCCTGAACACAACCCTAGCACGGCGGATGATGGAACACACCAAAATTTACAAAGCCCTTAAAGGTGTGCGGGGACGGCCAAGTATAGATATGGCAGCCCTTGAGGATATCATGGTGGCGTTTAGTCACTTGGTAGTCGAACAGCCTTGGATTAAAGAAATTGATATTAATCCCTTGCTGGCTTCTCCCCATCGAGAAAATAGTGAAAATGCTGCACTCCCCTCACTCATTGCCTTAGATGCGCGGGTAGTGCTGCATGAACCGGAGATGACACAAGCCCAACTACCGAAGTTAGCCATTCGTCCCTACCCTACACAATATGTAGGAGAGTGGACAATGAACAACGGTACACCCGTAACTATCCGTCCCATTCGTCCCGAAGATGAACCTTTGTTGGTGCAATTTCACGAAACACTATCTGAGGAAAGCGTGTATTTTCGCTACTTCCACCTGATGAAATTAAGCCATCGCATTACCCATGAACGGCTAACACGGATTTGCTTTATTGATTATGACCGTGAGATGGCGTTAGTTGTGGAACAGCAACAGCCAAACAACGGCACAAGGCAAATATTAGCGGTGGGTAGATTGAGTAAATTACATGGGAGTAATGCGGCTGAGTTTGCGATATTAGTTAGCGATCGCCATCAATGTCAAGGTATAGGAAAAGAACTACTCCGGCGATTGCTGCAAGTCGGACGGGATGAGCAAATCACCCACATCACAGCCGATATCCTCGCCGATAATCGTGGAATGCAAAAAGTCTGTGAAAAACTCGGTTTTCGTCTCCAACGCACCAGCGACACCACGGTTATGAAAGCCGAAATCGCCCTTTAGCTTCCCACCCAACCAAACCAAACCCCTCTTGTACAGACGCGATTCCTCGCGTCTTTCCACTAACCCAATTTGCCATCAAAAAGGGCTTGCAAAATCCTCAAACTTCCGGTACTATATTTTTATAATGGGAATATAGTGCGCCCATATATATAAGGTCTAAAAAAAGACTCATACTTTCAGTTCGTAGTAAGGACTTTAGTCCTTACATAATTCTGGTAGTCTCCCGTAACCTCATCTAAAGTTGTAGGGTGGGCATTGCTCAAGACACACCCAGAGTTTTAGATTGTTGGCTGTGCATTGCCAGACACTGATTGAGAATGGTGCAAGATATGATTGAACTCGCCCCTAATTGGTGGTAGTGTTGCCCAGAATTGGCAAGAGAGGACTTTAGTCCTCACTACAAACAAATTTGGAGACGATTAAGGATGTTTTCACCTCCTCAATCGTCAACCCTTAGTTTTTTCTCAAAGTTAGATTTAATTGCTAACGTCCCATATCTATCTGACAGCAGCTTGTGAGCTAACTGGTGTCAACCCAACTAGGTTTTCACTCAAATCCCACATCCGCTTCGCTCTAGCATCATCACTAGCTTGGGGCGAAACTTGCTGTACAAAAGACTGGCGGTCTTTCTTTTGACGATTTCCCCAACTCCAATACGCGCCTGATTTAGCGTATTCAGCATCAGCAACTACCATTGCTACCCTTTCCCCGGCTAATTCCTCAGAGACAAACCCGCCAGTAATGTATCTTTGGAAGATGGGGAATAGTTTTTGGAATAGAGGGTAGTGGTTGCGGAAAAGGGCTGTTGTCGCCACACAACCAGGATAAAGAGAACTGAAAATAATTCCTGTAGACTCGTGATAACGCCGATGCAGTTCCCGCATAGTCAGAATATTACAGACTTTGCTATCTTTGTAAGCCTTCACGGGTTCAAACTTCTTACCGTCAGCCATTGTAATCGGTGCTTTGAAACCTTCAGCAAAGCCTTGCAAATCGCCTAAGTCTGGGCGTGGGGGAATTTTACCACCCAGTTCGTTGGGGTTATGGGTAACAGTTCCCAAAATTACCAGTCTGGCTTGAGAAGCTGATTTTTTCAAATCTTCTAGCATCAGGTTACACAGCAGAAAATGCCCTAGATGATTTGTAGCCATAGTTAACTCATAACCTTCTGGGCTGCGTAGTGGCTCTTTGATTAACGGCATATAAATCGCCGCATTGCATACCAAAGCATTGAGGGTTTTACCACTAGCCCGGAAATTCTGCACAAACTGGCGCACACTTTCTAAAGATGCTAAGTCAATGTGCATGATGGTGTAGCTATTCTCTGGCATTCCCACAGCTTGGGCAGCTTTTTGGGTTTTCTCCAAATCACGGCACGCCATAACTACGTGCCAGTTTCTCGCAGCCATTGCTTTGGCAGCGTACAAACCAACCCCTGAAGAGGCTCCTGTAATTACAACTGTTGACTTGCGTTCTTCCATTCTCTTGGGACTTCTCTAACTGTGGTTTAGTTTAATTTTTTTATGATCTCATACCATGTTTGCTATCAGCTGTGGTGTTTTTGCCTTTGAGGTGGTGAAAGGCAGACAGAATCAGGTGAAAAGCCGGAAACAAAAGGGTTTTATGGCTTAATATTTCTTTGCATAAGTTGTTAATTTTTTTGTTTCGTTTCAATTGTTAAAATCCCTAAATATATTGATACGTTTTTACAAAAAATCTGTATCTTGGAGAAACTTCAGAATTGCCTGATTGACAGCTTGAGCAGCACCAGTTGAGGCATCATGACAGCAATTCTCTAAAATTTGGAATTTGGCATTGGGTAGGGATTGATGTAATCTTTTGCCATGACTAGCCGGAAACCAACTATCGCGATCGCCCCATAAAATTAAGGTAGGGCAATCTATCCTGTCTAAATTCCCTTGAATTTGACTGAGCAGATTTGGTTTATTCCCTTGCCAATGCTTAATCTCTCGTGCGGCAATTTGCAATTCTTCTGCAACTTTGACTAGAGTACCAGGAATTTCAATAAATGGATAAGTAATCCAATAAATATCTTCTGGGGTGAGAATAGAGGGATCATATAGCACTTTGCGCCGTTCTATGGCCATAATTTCCCGCACTAATGGCGCAAACCAATAAGCTAATCGCAAATCATCAATTGTTTGTAATAATTCTAAAGGTGTTTGAGCCAGTATTTCCATTGCCCAATGCGGTAAACGTTGGGTAAAAACTGGTGCGTTAATTACCACTAAACTCGCCAGTAATTCCGGGTTTTGTTGAGCCAAAGCCAAAGAAATTAATGCACCGATAGATTCCCCGACAAGAATCGCGCTTTCATCACATAAAGCCTGAATAATTCTTGCTAATTCAATAACTTGATGCCCATTCTTTTCTCGACGTAACCAAGGTTTATCCGAAAAACCAAAACCTTTAGCATCAAAACAAATAACACGATAATGTTTAGATAACGGCTCTACACTATAACGCCAATTATAGCTCCAACTACCCATGCCGTGTAAGAGAAATAGGGGTTTTCCTGTACCTTTTTCGCCGTAAGCAATTTGTACAGGATAGCCGTCAACATCACTAATAATTAAACTTTGTCGCCCTTTGGGAAAAGTCGCTTGCCACCAATCTTTCATCTAGGAATGAACTCAAAAAGTTTTCAGGCAGTTTACAGAAGTCTAATTATTATCATGGCTGAGGTAAATTCGACAATAGTAGTCAGGAATTATTTACCATTATGCTAGCGCGGAAAGTTTAAGTGTTGTTCGATTAACTTGAGATTATACTCATTAGCTTTCCAACCAAAATCAAAAATATCACCCAAAACCGGGATAGCACCTACTAAAGTATCAATAAGAATATTCACAACCATTTTACTTAATGTTTTTTTAGGAATCCCTAGTCTAGCTGCTTCTATGACAATGTAGCTAGAAAGTATGATGCCTAAAACATCACCACCAACGGGAATTAATCCCAGGATGGGATCTAAACCGAGTGCTATGGGTGTACCGGGAATAGCGACAACTTTATCTAACAGACGACTCAATAGACGTAAACGCTTTAAAGTAGCTGCTGGAGTGTTATAGTCAGGAGGAGAAACATCAGGCATTTAGGCGATCGCTCATCAACAATCCACAATCAACAGTCATTATCCATCATTAATGATTTTTCCTTGAATATCTTCACCTACAGTAACATTTAATTGGTCGCCTACTAACAAAACAGCCGCACTCATCCACAACCACAGCATTAAAACAATGACTGTGCCGACAGCACCATAAACTTTGTTATAGTTGCCAAAATTCGCGACATACTGGCGAAATAAACCTGATAAAATTGCCCAAAATACAGATGCAATCATTGCACCTGGCATTATAGGTGTACCTCGATTCCACACACTAGGGCCATATCGATAAATAAAGCTAAATGCTGTCGCCACAATACATAATGCTAAAGGCCAGCGTAACAATTTCCAAATATCCAATAAAAACATCAAATATGAGTTACCACTGACTACAAATCCTAAGATTAAGTCACTGATAAACACTAAAAAAGAAGCAAATACTAATAGTAAAATAGTACCTACTGTTAATCCCAAAGAGATAATTTTGGCTTTCCAAAAAGGGCGGGTTTTTTCTCTTGGAATTTGATGAATTTGATCAAAGGCTGTCATGGCGGTACTGACTGCGCCGGAAGCAGTCCAAATTGCAATGATAAAACTCAAAGAAAACAAGCCACTATTTTTAGAGTCAGCAATTTCTTTACTAGCAAAATCTTTAATTAATGTCATGGCTTCTTCTGGCGCGACTTGACTTAGTTGTGTTGCTAGTTGTTTGAATGTGTCTTGCAAAGATGCTTCTAGTAATCCAATGGCTGTCAGAACTGCCAGAATTGCAGGAAACAAGGATAACATGGCATTAAAGGCAATTTCCCCAGCCAATCCTAACAGTCGTCTTTGAATGGTTCTAGCAACAGTTTTTTTGCATGTACGCCAATTGAGATGACTAAAGAATCTGACAAAACGCGGCTTTGGCATGACTACAGTTGGAACTGATTGAGCAAGCCGAAAGCCTAGTATTAATAAAATTATACCAAGCTTTCGACTATTCTCTAAATTATCAACTTAGAATGTTCCGGGTATAGTTTCCACAGGTGGTTTTCTCGGTGATGTAACTGTAAGTGTGAGTGTGGCGCGGCTTTGGGGTTGTGTTCCGACTGCCAAATTCAGGCGATCGCGCTCAATTTGCCACTGAGATTTGAGATAATCTGTGATTGTTTGCGATCGCTGTTCTACAATCTCTTGTAATTCCTCTAGTTGTTGATTAACCATGACTTGCAATTGCAAGTTAGGGTATCGCTGTAAAACTTGTCCAACACGGTCTAATAACTTAGTATTATCTGGTGTCAATGTAGACTGATTACGCTCAAAAGATATTGCTCCTAAATTAGTCCCTATTCTCTGCATACTCACAAGCGCAGACTGATAATCTAACCTAGTTCTGACGCTATCAGCTAGCAACATTTGAGCATCTTTTTCTATATCACGTTCACTCAAATAAACTAACCGAATGCGTAAGGGTTCATTGGGAATCGTAATTAATTCATAATTAATCATCTGTGCTGGTTGGGGAAGTCGCATTTCCCCTAAAGCTAATTGCACTTCTTGTAGAAAACTTGATTGTAATTGGGCAATGGTAATTACTGGTTCCGGCGGTTTTTCTACAGGCAAAGGTCGTAAAATATCGCTGGATGCTGTAGGTATTTCAATCAATTTTAATGCTACTAATTCCGGTGGTTTTCCCAGGCGTGATGCTAACTGTTGAATAAAATTATTTTGTTCATCAGGTGTATATTGCTTACTACTAAAAACCTGAAGTTGCACGGTCAATTTATTGTTTTTGTCTAAAGTAGAAATATTGCTGATATAAGAGCGAGGTTCACCATTGGGGAAATTGGCAAATTCCTTTTGCCATAAGTCTGTGGCTGAGTTACGAATGCGGTTTTCTTGTTGCTGTAAAGTAATTTCTCGTCTGAGTTGACTAAAAGATTGATTCAGGGGAAAAATAATTGCTAAAATTGTCATGAAAATCAACAGTAATCTACCCGGTAGATTGCCGATTTTTTTCAAGATATTGTAGGCTGGTAGTCGCTCTAAAATCGTCTGCATCCTGATACTTTCTTGGTCTGTGTGTCGCCATTCGTTGACTTTGGCTCTCACCTGCAAGTTATCAATATGCAAACCAAGAAACACCACCATAGCAGTAAAAGTAATTGCCACTAAGTTGGTAAAAAATAGTAAACCACCACCACTAGCAATCTGTAATCCTTTGATGGAATTAATGCTGATAGCGATACCGATACCATAGCCGACAACACATAATGGTGGCATTAATGCAACTGCGATCGCAACACCAGGAATAGAAGTTGCTACCCCTCGCGGTTCTTTGCATATTGCTACAGAACCCACCGCACCAGAAAATAAAGCCACAACCAAATCTAAAATATTCGGTTGAGTTCTGGCTGCAATTTCGCTGGTCATTTCCTTAAATGGCAGCAGAAATACTAATAATACAGCAAAGACAATGGCTACTGTACAACTCAACACCAAATTCAGCAACGCCCGCATTGCTAAAATTACATCACCCGCCGCTAA
>NZ_CAWMSA010000056.1:300165-305071 GCF_963870205.1 Anabaena sp. CA = ATCC 33047
ACATTGCACCAATAATTACGGCTGGGCTATTTAACACCAGTCCCAAGGTAGCAATACCAGCAGCAAATAAAACTTGAATCCAATAGCTAATATCTTGTAGGCTTACTGACCTACATATATCCAGATATACTTGTTCCTTACGAGTTTGACTCACTCCCAAGTTGTCTGCAAACCAGTCTCTAAACATATATTAGTTATGACTCAACTGATTGCATGATAATTGGCAGAACGTCTTAGAAAATATAAAACGGGAAAAATTTCAACTTCCACCAAATTACATAGTTAGATTTGACATGATAATGGTATCCATTGTTAACAGCTTGATACTTAATGCTAACTATAGTATGTAGAACTTTAGTATGCAGCAAATTATTACTATATTTAGTCATGTCCTTAGCAAAGCTTTATGAAAGCTGAAATCCTCAAAAAATTTGGTCAAAGAGTTAGAGATGAAAGATTAAAGCAAGGTCTTTCTCAGGAAGGTTTAGCTGAAAAAGCAGGACTGCACAGAACATATATAGGCATGATTGAAAGAGCCGAAAAAAACATTACTCTCATCAACATTGAGAAAATTGCTCAGGCTCTAGAAATTACTATTGAGAGTTTGATAAAAGGAATTGGTTAACAATGAGTTGGAATGAAGAAGAACGATGGATTAATGAAATTCGTCAATACTGTCGCTCATTAAATATATCAACCAGTGACTTATACAAAATAGTCACTGACTTAAAAGTAGCTCCCATGATTCGTGGGAAAGCATTTGAGTTTTCTATGTATTCTAAGTTAAGACAAATATTACCTGCTCAAGATTGGACTGTAACTAAACCTGTGATTAATGCCCAAACCGGAAATCATGACATTGATATTATGGTGATGCACAATAGCACAAAAAAAATTATATCAGTTGAGTGTAAATTGGCTGGTAAAGGGATGTTTAGTGTTGCCAAAACTTCTAAAACTGGCTCTCATAAAAAGGGCGATTATTTAATTAAAGTTAAATGTATGCGTTCACGAACTACTAAAACACCTGAAAAAGTCAATGTAATGGCGCAAAAGCTGGGTGTAAGTCCGCAAATGTTTCTTGCTCATAGTGACCAATATCGTGTCACAAGTTTTGATGTAGTGGCTACATCTATAGGTAATGCTTTTTATCAGACATTGGAAGATAGTGATGGCAACTTAATGTATAAATTTGAGCCTACTGAACAAGGAATACAATTTATAAATAAACTCAAGCCTGTCGCCAGTGATGAAGAGTTTTTGCAAGAATTTGTATACAATAAAGTTTATTTAGCTTGTTCCTTAGATATTACTGTCTCCCCGACTAGCGGAGTGATATGTGGTAAAAAAGCTTGCTTAGATAAGTATAATTGTGGCTTTATTCCTAACTATCCAATTATTAATTTCGGGAATATAGAAGAATTATCAAATGATATGATTCCTTCTCCTATAAATGGTTGGGTAGAACTAGATAAAGCGCGTGAATTTTTTGAAAATCTTTTAGAAAGAATTTAAAAGCCTATAACTAATTGCTTTGGCTCATGGAAAAGGTTGGCAGTAGAGTCATAATTTAATATAAAGACTTCTTTTCCTTTATAACGTTCACCTTTAAAGTTATGCTCTTTTTTCTGGCCTTTTTTTTGGTCATCCGTCCTGTTTATTGTGTAGTTCCATTCTTTATCGTGCATTTCTACCGCCCACTCATACAATTCTCTAACTTCAGGAGTATTATCATAAGTTAATAAAAAGTAAATTCTATGTTGATGCTTTTGGAGTATTTTACATAATCGGTAGTGATCATCTTTTGAAAAAGAGTGAGCATAAAACTTATCTTGGTCAGCATTGAAATAAGGAGGGTCAATAAATAGAAAAGCATGATCGGGTACTGTTTCTATCACCTGTTCAAAATCCCAGCAAGTAATTTTCACATCTTGCAGTTTTTCTGAAGTTCTGCGGATATTTCTAGGCCAGTTTTCTGGACGCATACTATATTTCTCACCATATCCCCAATAGCAGTTTTGCAGCTTCATAATTCCTGAGTAAGAGGTTCGATTTAAATAAAACCATCTGGCTGCTGCTTCTAGATTATTTTGGGGGTTAAATTCATTTTTATAAAAATAATGTCTCTCTTTAGTTGCTTGTTCACCATCTAAATAATTAATTAGCTCTTCTGGGTTGTCTCTAATAGTTAAATATGTATTTATGAGTTGATCATCAATATCATTTAGCCAATTATTCATAACTTTTTGTTTGGCGAAGAAAATCGAACCTCCACCAGCAAAAGGTTCAGCATAGTATGAATGAGGCGTAATATGTCTCAGTATTAAGTTACGAGCATAAAATTTACCTCCGGCATAGCGGAATGGTGAATTTATAGGCTTATTCATGATCAGCAAGTTTTTATTAGTTTAATTAATTATGAGATTGCTAACTATAGTATACATAAATACATATTGTCAAGGTTATAATCTGTCCGTAATTACTTCCTAAATATAAGAAACTGGACTTTTTTTGAAAAAAGCAGAGTGTTGTTATGGAAAATCATGCACTTTTATGGTGATTAGTGGGTTATATAAATTAAATCTCAAGCATAATTATGTATATATTTTTGCTGATATAAATTATACATAAGTAAAACAGTAATATCATCAGGTGTAAAAATGGCTGAAAGTATTGAAATTGGCAAGCACATCACACAACAATGGTTGGCGGAAATCGAATCACTCAAACAGCAGTTAGTGGAAAAACAACAACAGTGCGATGCTGCCTGGGAAAATGCGGAGAAATGGCGTAAACTCTATAACACTGAGGCAGAACAACGCCGTACTGATGCTGATTTGTCTCGGCAAACGATCGCATCCTTGAAAACAGAAATTCAAAAACTCAAAGGTATTGACGGTTCAACACTGGCTAATGCTACTACTGTCGCCACCATTCGCCAGGAAGTCGCCCAAATCAAGACGGTAGAAGATTTAAAAGCCAAGCTGATTGCAGTCATTCAAGAGCGCGATCGCTTGCTGAACGCCTTGAAAACCGAGCAAGACAACCACACCCAAACCCGTAAAAATCTCACCACCGCTTTAGGTGATGCTATCGACAGTCTAGCAAAGGCACGCGGGGGAACGGGGGGGAGTGGGGAGTAGGGAGGCAGGGGAGGCAGGGGAGGCGGAGGAAGAAATTATTTCCCAATCCCCAGTCCCCAATTCCTAAAAACCCATCGCCTTAGCAACATCACCTAATTCGGCGGCGATGCCTTGTTTAAATTGGGCTTGGCTGTGTTTAATGGCTGTGTCGGGGTCTTTTAAACCGTTACCTGTGAGGACACATACTACTGTTGCGCCTGTGGGTACTTGATCTTTTACCTTTAACAACCCAGCGACGGATGCCGCACTGGCGGGTTCGCAGAAAATACCCTCTGATGACGCTAGCAGTCGGTAAGCGTCCAGAATTTCTTCGTCGGTGACGGCGTTAAATTGTCCTTGACTGGCTGATTGGGCAGCGATCGCTTTGTCCCAACTGGCGGGTTTGCCTATGCGGATGGCTGTGGCTATGGTTTCAGGATGGGTTACTGGTTGACCGTTGACTAATGGGGCTGCACCTGCGGCTTGGAATCCCATCATCTGAGGTAGGCGATCGCATTTTCCTGTTTGATGATATTGACAAAAGCCCATCCAGTATGCTGTGATATTCCCCGCATTCCCCACCGGGATACACAGCCAGTCTGGAGCATTCCCCAAAGCATCAACAATTTCAAACGCTCCGGTTTTTTGTCCTTCTAAACGGTAGGGATTGACAGAATTTACTAAAGTGATGGGGTAATGTTCCGCCATTTCCCGGACAATTTCGAGAGCGCGGTCAAAATTCCCTTTAATTGCTAAGACTTCTGCACCGTAGAGTAAGGCTTGCGCTAACTTACCCACCGCCACATAACCATCGGGAATCAACACAAAAGCCTTCATTCCGCCACGGCGAGCATAGGCGGCGGCGGCGGCGGATGTGTTGCCTGTACTCGCGCAAATTACCGCCTTCGCTCCGGCTTCCTTGGCTTTGGTAATTGCCATAGTCATTCCCCGGTCTTTGAAGCTACCAGTGGGGTTAAGACCATCGTATTTGACAAATACACGGACTTGTCTACCGATGCGTTCTGCGATCGCTGGCACCGGAATCAAAGGAGTATTACCTTCTAATAAGGTGACAACGGGCGTAGTTTCGCTGACAGGTAAATACTCACGATAGGCTTCAATGAGTCCGGGCCAGGGTTGGCGATGAGATTGAGCAACAGACAAGCTTACAGTCACGGGATTTTAAACTTAATTGAAATAGTACGGAGGATTTGAGTCTTTTTTAGGGTCACGAAGTCTGTTTTGCTGCTTCATTTCCCCATTTCGAGATTTTTCACCAAAGTTCTCGCGCCGTGGAAGCCCCTGGCTTTAGACATGGGGGTAAGGCGCAGGCGATTTTCATCGCCGTCACATTATACGGGGGTTGTTGCATTCGGTGTACTTTTGTTTTGTACTTTCAACGGGACAGTTACCGCTTCAAACTTTACAACCCTGTACGCATAATGTTTTGCTCCAAAGAGCCTCCCTTGCGGGGTAATGTTAGCTTAGACAATGTTAGAGGTCGGTAACTATCCAAACGACACTGGTTTAACCCCTTTAAGCCTGTTTAATCGTCCGGTTCTAGAGCAAGGAACTAGCTACGGATTCCTTGGTAGGTCTTTAACTCTTGCCTCTAACGTAGTTCAGTTAAGAACTTAGTCTGGTCAGATTCGGGCTTTTTCAAGCCCCGCCCTTTAGGGCTGGGGGTTTCTGACTCCAGATATTATCTCTTGTTGTACAAATATTTTACCGATAATTTGGAATTTATTTATAGGGACTGGGGATTGGGGACTGGGGACTGGGGA
>NZ_CAWMSA010000056.1:305231-364800 GCF_963870205.1 Anabaena sp. CA = ATCC 33047
AATGTTTTATCTTTCTGGAACAAAGATAATTAAATCGTCTTCACTTATGATACACACCGTAACCTATTAAACTAAATGATTGAAACGATACAATCATTTAACAAAGCTTAAAGTTGCTTTATTATAAAATTTACCAAAGGTGTGAGTTGAGTTGTAGAATTAAATTAGCGATGACCACTGTATTATCTACTGTTTCTGAACGCGACTCCCAAACTATCCGAGTACGCGAACTAGCTAAGACTTGTTATCAAGACGCTCAACAAGTCAAATTGATGACCTTACAAGCTGAGGTAGACTCTCTGTTAGCACAATTGCAAAACCTGAAAGAACAACGTTTAGCAACTACTGAAGAACAGTAACCCAAATTTAGAGCGATCGCCTATCTGATTGCGACTGTACATTAAGTCAAGCACTGATTTCAACTCAGCAACATTAGGCAATGCTGGTTAAACATTCAGGCGATCGCTACATCAAATTATCAATATTTTCTGAAAATTGTATATCATTTTACCACTTATTCCGCAAAATGTACATCAGTGGTAAAAGTATTTTGATTTTTCAAAATCACAACTATTGACATCGATATGTAGAGACGTTGCATACAACGTCTCTACATATACACCCAGTCCCTATTCCGTTTGACTCGCGGTGACTCTGGGGTTGAGTTGTTTAAATAAATCTTGAATATTAGTAATCGTTGCTCTTTGGATGCTACGTTGCTCTTGTAACCAAGAATTAGCGCGGTCTTCTCCCTGTTGAACTGCTAAAATCAGCGCACCCCAAGCTTGAACTTCTGGTCTATAGGGGTTAACTTTGAGTGCAGCTACTACACGATTCCAAAGCCGACCTTTGTCAGCTTTTAACAGGTTAGCAATTTCTTGAGCGTTTTGGGGTGAAGCTTCAAACACCTGTAAAGCTTTTTGCCAACGTCCATCAATTAAATCTGCTAGCACTTGTTGACCTGGACTTGCCCAAGTTTTATCAGCTTGGGTTTTACTGAGTTGAGCGTGTAACCGAATCAAATCAAGTTGTGCTTGTGCTGCGGCTGGTAAAACACCTTTGCGCTGTTTTTTGATAAATTGTAACCATTCATAAGCAGGTGTCCACAAACCACTGCGGGCAATTATCAGAGCATTTTGATAAGCATAATCTTTGATGGCTGATGTTTTGAGGGTAATTTGTTCTAGTTGCAGGGGTTTGAGGTATAACTTCACAGTTTTGACTTGATACACCTGTAACTGTGGTTCTAAACCTACAGTTTGATCAACGATTAACTCTTGCTCACCACCACCAGTTACCTGCTGCCATTTGGGTAATTGACCGTTAGGACTCGTCCAAGATAGCATTTGTTGTAGGTTAGCCCGGTCTGGATTGTAGTAGACAACATAACCGTAGGCGATCGCATGAGTTCCTTGTTGACGCTTACCCTGTAAATAAAACCAAACACCCTTACCAGGGGTTTTACCTTCATAGCGTTGTATTTCAGTCAAAGGTAACAGGTCAGTAAATTCTTGATTTTCTGATGTACTATCAGCTAGGGGAGCAAGCACAAAAGATTCTTCTAGTCCAGTTATCGGTAGTTGCTCAGTTAAACGATAGAATTTTTCAGGCTGGGCTTTGTAGGATAAATCTTCTAAATGATAGACCCTGAGTTCTACAACTTCTTGACAATCAGATTGACAGTTAGGACGTTGACGCAACACCGGGAGTAAAAAAGAATTTTTTTCATCATCTAAAGCTATAATTTCGCCGATGATTTGCTGTTGATTAGTCAAACTATCCCGAATTTGCTGGAGAGTTTGCGGGTGTTCGCTGTGATTTAGGTCAATTTTCGCCCACTCTGGTAAAAAACTATTGAGCCAAACCACCTCTTGGGGGTTGAAAATTAACATCACACCCACCCAACTAAAAGAGAGAACTAACCCAGCACCAGTGAGTAAAATGGCGATCGCTATAATTGAAGACAGCTTACTCCCTTTTTTTTGTCGGGATGCAGGCCGAGAAGAAACACCCTGAACAACACCAACAGTAGGCTGATTATCGCCAGAAGAGTTTGGCGTTAGCTTGCGCGACGAGCGATTTGCCATGTTAGTTTTCTGTCAATCTACAGTACAAAGTTTTACTTGTGTCTTTCTTTTATACTCGCGCATTGACATCTTGACTAGCATAATGCTGTTTAAATTTCTACACAAAACTGACAGAGGTTTAGGGAAAGCAGGGGGAGCAGAGGGAGCGGAGGGAGCGGAGGAGCGGAGGAGCAGAGGGAGCAGGGGAGAAAAACTTTTACCAATGACTAATGACTACTGACTAATAACTTGAAATTCCTGCAAGTTTAACGACACCACTATATTGTCCGTCTCTACTTGGATGAGCCAACGGTTGCTTGATCGACCATCTGCGAGTGTTTCCCGTCCACAAATCACGCCAAACTTTCCCGCTACGTATGCTGGACTGAGAATCACAACTCTGTCACCGATTTTAAGACTTTTGGGAATATGCAACGGCTCTCCTATCAATTCTGATTTTGAAAGAGTGGAGTTATACAAGCTTAAGTCAGTATGTTTTCTCATCTTATTTTAATCAAAAGTGGTAGTTTTTATAATCTTCTCTTAACCAAAATGTATATTAATTTCCTGACTTTCCCATTCTCTCACCTTTCCCTGCCTCTGGAGTCTTCCGAACTGAAAGAATTTTTGTAGTAAAAATAATTACATCGTTTTAAATTTGATTTGCTTGTATTACATCAGAATTTCCAGGTTTCCGTTGTATAAATTATCTCGTGTCATCCTCTTTGCTAACGTACCCTACAATTTGATGTGTACTTGATCAATCATTTGTCAAGTAATATTAATTAGCTGGTTAGGGAATAAAAATATGTTTATGAAACAATTAACAGTTAAAGATTGGATAATAATTAAACAAAAACTCACACCTTATCTATTTTTACTCCCAGCCTTAACACTTCTCGGCTTAACCGTATTTTGGCCGGCAATTCAAGCATTTTATCTCAGTTTTACCAGCTACGAAGACCTTAGCTTACCACCGCAATGGATAGGGATGAAAAACTTTCTACGGTTGTGGCAAGATGCGGTTTTTTGGAAAACTTTAGAAAACACCTTTCTTTATCTTGTCGGTGTCGTACCAATTTTAGTCATTGTGCCTTTAGGATTAGCAATTTTAGTCAATCAAAAATTACGAGGAATTACTTGGTTTAGAGCCGCATACTATACGCCAGTGGTGATTTCTATGGTAGTGGCGGGGATAGCTTGGCGGTGGTTGTATGCAGAAAATGGTTTATTAAATCAGCTTTTAAAAATGCTGGGTTTGTTTCCAGATGGTATTCCCTGGCTTACCAGTTCCGCGAAACTTTTGGGAATTGTGCCGATTTCTTTAGCCAGTGTCATGGCTGTTACTATCTGGAAAGGACTCGGTTATTATATGGTGATTTATTTGGCTGGGTTGCAATCAATTCCGGCTGATGTGTATGAAGCTGCCGCTATTGATGGCTCTGATGGTATTCGCAAACATTGGGATATAACTGTACCTTTAATGAAGCCTTATTTAGCATTAGTCGCTGTAATTTCGGCGATTTCTGCCACTAAGGTATTTGAAGAAGTTTATATCATGACTCAAGGAGGGCCGCTTAATAGTTCCAAAACTATTGTTTATTATCTCTATGAGCAAGCATTTAGTAATTTGGAAATTACCTATGCTTGTACTATTGGTTTAGTGCTGTTTTTGATAATTTTAGCCCTATCAGTTTTACGTTTAGTTATTAGTCAACCAGGGGGAGATAGTCTCGTTTAATTGTTCCGAGATGTTTGTCAAGGCGCAAAATTGAGGCGGGTTTATCCAGAATTTTGTTTATCTACACAAGTATCACATACAAATGTCTTGTAGGGTGCGTCAGACTGTAAAAATGCTGTCAATAAACGTATTTTTGATATCTGACGCACCCTACTAATATGCTACACATTCACCAACTTCTCTTGTACAAATGTAGAAACATAAATGTAGAGACGTTGCATGCAACGTCTCTACATTGTGGTTTAATCAGGCTTTGAGAAGACATCATCTGAGGACTACCGCTTCAAAGATTTTTGTGCTACATTAAGTAACAAGTAGTAATACAGCATCGCTATAGTGTGGGTTCTATACACCCAACTGGTGCGCCAACCTCTGGATTGAGCGTATTCCGCAAAGCTATCTGTGACTACTGAATCGGTGTTGGATAACACCGGGGAGTTAGCTCAATTGGTAGAGCGATCGACTGAGGATCGATTTGTAACAGGTTCGATTCCTGTACTTTCCACCAACCCTGTCCGGGTTTAAGGACACTACCCTTTCATGGTAGCCAATGTAACTTTAGTAATAACTCTGCTATGTAGGCTTACTACTGGCTTACCAGTGGTAGCAGTGACGAAGCCAGCGCGGTTGTCTTCTCCCTCACTTGAGTATGTCCCTTCGGTTTCCAGATGTAAATGGCAAATCGAACGGCTTATCTGAGGTGTGTTGTTTGTTTCTGGATGTCCTTTGGGTATTCTAGAGGCGATCGCACTCCTCTTAATCCAGTTTTGGAGACGCAATTCGCCCGCAACTGAACTGTAAACACCTACATTTGCAGAGTTTTAAAATATCATGTAGTATATGTAGCATATAATGATGAAAAGGCTATTCACTTCTCTTGGGGAGGACTGAAGTCCTCACTACAAACAAATGATAAATTTTATGTGGAAAACGTTTTACATTAAGCCTAATGAAATCTGTATTCTATACCATCGCAGTGATTTTAAACAAATTTTGCCGCCAGGGACTTACAGTTATTTTGGTAGACATTGGCAAGTAAAATCTTATGACTTGAATCAACCAGAAGCTAAGATTGAAAACTTAGAATTGTTGCTGAAAAATCACAGTGCAGATTTACAGAAATATCTGTTAGTAGTACGTACTGCTTTTAATCAAGCGGCTTTAGTGCGCTGTGGTCAAAATTGGGTACGTGTTGCACCAAATAAATTAGTGGCTTTTTGGCGTGGTTTTATTGAGGTGGAAGCTCATGTTTTCAACTTAGATGAAAGTTGGGAAATACCGACTGAATTTGTGCAGCAAATTCGGGGAATGATTTTGAATGGTATCAAGACTTTCCAAATTTCTGAGTATGAAATTGGGTTGCTGTATGTACAGAATAATTTTGTGCGTCCCTTAGAACCGGGGGAATATGCTTTCTGGGCGGTTAATAGAGATGTTTCTGTGAGAACTCTCAGCCGAATTATCCCTAATCCTGATTTTCCCTTGGAAGATGTACTGATTGAGCGACATCCTGAGTTTGTGGCGGCGTACTGTGAGATTGTACAATTACAAAATCAACAGGTAGCGATCGCGCGCTATCAAGGTAAAGTCATCTCGATTTTACCGCCATGCAGTCGTCAGCTATTTTGGCGGGGTGTGGCTGTGGAAGTCATTGACATCAGCACTGATGCTAAATTACCATCTCGCTTAGTTGCAGAGTTAGTCTCAGGTTTACCAGAGACTTCAGCTTTGAGTTGCCGTTTTTTGCATATTTGCGAAGTACCCACCCAGTACATTGGCTTACTATACATTAATCAAGAATTTCAAACCCAACTGCAACCAGGAAAACACGCTTGGTGGTTGTTTGGATGTGCTATCCAAACACCAGTTTTTGACTTGCGTCAGCAAACTCTAGAAGTCTCAGGACAAGATATCCTGTCTCAAGATAAAGTCCCATTGCGGTTAAACTTAACGGCTGGTTTCCGTATTCTTGATCCTCTCAAAGCTAAGAATGGGTTAGCGGATATCACTGGCTACCTATACAAAGAATTACAGTTTGCTTTGCGTGGTGCTGTCGGTGAAAGAACCTTAGATGCTTTGTTGGAGGATAAAGGCGCGATAGACCAGAGTATTTTTGAATACATCAGACAGAAAACTGCCGACTATGGCATAGAAGTAGATTCCGTTGGGGTGAAAGATATCATTCTCCCTGGTGAAATTAGAACCATCTTAAGCAAAGTTGTAGAAGCGGAAAAAGCCGCCCAAGCAAACGTAGTGCGTCGCCGGGAAGAAACAGCAGCTACTCGCAGTATGTTGAATACTGCCAAGGTGATGGAAGATAACCCTGTAGCGTTGCGGTTGAAAGAATTGGAGGTATTAGAAAGAATTGCGGAGAAAATTGAAAAAATCCAAGTTAATGGGAGTTTAGATAGCATTTTAACTGAGTTAATTCAGATTAATCGCAATTAGTGCCGCAAAAATCAGTTTGTAGTAAGGACTTCAGTCCTTACACTCTCATAGCAATTATTGATAAATAGGACTTACGCAAGTGTCATAATCAAAGTCTCGTGTAGGGTGCGTCAGCAGCGATAATTGGGTCAAAAATCACAGATTTTCAACATCTGACGCACCCTAATAAGTGCTGCTCCCCTGCTTCCTCCGCTTTCTCCATTCCCCAAATCAAAACCGTGTTTGAAACTCAAACACAGCGCGACTATCGTCTTCTAAATTAGTCGAAGCACGGACGCGGAATTTATCGTTAATACGATAATTAATCCCCCACTGGAAGGGGTCACTCGCTGTTAAAATCTTGATAGCGGAAAGAGAAAACTTGTTGGAAATATCAACTCCTGCTTCTGCTGCTAATTCAATGCTAGAAGTGCTTTTACCGGCTTCGGGATTATCAGAAATGACAGTGGGAAATATCCTTAATTCACTCAAACCGAAAGCACCGCCAATCTGACTAAATGCAGACTGAAAGTTATTCAAGACGGCTGAACCTGCGATATTAATTAAACCTAGGGTACTATCAGCACGTCCTTGGGTGTCAACAAATCCACCACCTAATAAGGCGACAATTTCGGTTTCACTGCGGGATGGAGAACTTCTTAATTCTAAACTTTCGTTGAGTCTGCTAGCAGGGCCATTAACAATTGCTTCCACTCGCACATTCTCTAATGCTGCTAAACCTGTAGGAGTGAGTCGGCTATCGCTAAAGTTGCTGTTTTGGACTACATCTAAAACTTTAGCAAATAGCTGGACATCTAAATCAGGGTCACGGGGTTGACTGGCTCTAAAGGTGGCGGTTTGTTCCGCACCACGAGCTAGTTTAAACTGGGTGGTGAACAAATTCACGCCGCCATCTCTTAAGCGGATAATTCCCACGGGGATGGGATCGGCAAATGTACCGTTAACGGTGAGATCACCTGTAGCGCGGAAGCTTAAAATAGGTGGTCGGGTAATTTCGACGTTTTTACCTAATTCTAATTCTAAGTCATTAAACCGAGCGATCGCACTCTCATCACTGACAACCTGTTTATTTTGTTTGTTCTGTGTTGGCAATGATATATTGACATCACTCGTTAATGTGGAATCGTTATTGGTAGATTCTGCCAGCAATACTTGACCATCATACAAACTCACCTTACCACCCACGGCTGGATTTAAAGCTGAACCTGTAATTAATAAATTCCCACTCGCGCCGCCTTGATACAATCCCTTGAGTTTCAACGCTAATTGATCAAGGTTAACTGTCAGAGGATTGTTAATTGTCAGGTCGTTGTTAAAGATGGGAATTTCTCCACTGGCTGTTACTTGTCCTCGGCTAAATTTACCTTGCACATTTTCTACTAATATCCGGTCAAAATCAAACTGTACTCTACCCGTAACATCTCTTAATTTTCCTTCTGGTAAAGCTTGCGCCGAAAAAGTAGCATCCTGGACAGTGGCGATACCGTTGACGATGGGTTTTTGTGTGGTTCCTTCCACAGTTAAGTTGACTTTACCTTTACCTGCTTCAAAGGTTACTTGCTGAGTTAATAGGTTTAACAGTGCTAATCCTTCATTCTCAACTTGCACATCCAAACTGATTTGGTTGCTATCGGGAGCGACGCTAGCAAACGGCAACTGATAAGGTATACTACCGTTAATGTTGACAGGTTCCGGTGCCGCTACGGCTACGGTACTATTAAAGTTTAAGCGACCATTAGCATAACTAAAACTGGCGTTGGCTGACTGTATCGGCTTCTGGTTGAGACTACCGTTGGTAATTTGCAATTCGCCTCTGCTTTGGGGGTTGGCAATACTACCCGCTAAAGCTGCTGTCCCGCTAAGATTACCTGTAACACCAATGGGAAGGTTAACAAAATTATTCAATAGCTGGAGAGGAACATTACTCACACGCAACTGTCCAGATTGGTCTTCACCGCCTATGTTGCCGGCGAAAGCTACAAGGCTATCTTGCAATGAAATCCGTAAAGGTCGTAACTGCAAAACGCCATTAGTAAAACTACCTTCTGCAATGATTCTGTCGGCTTGATAAAAACGATTTGGTTGGGTGTCTTTACCCCAAGTAAAGTTTTGACCATCCAAGTTGAATTGTACTGCTAGCCCTTGGGGGGTGGTGGTATCTACAGCTACTTCTCCGCTAAAGGTTCCCTGTAAATTGGCTAAATCTGGTATGGGTGAAGCATTACGCTGTTGTTCTTCTGCTGCTAGTAAAGCCTCAATTTCCGCGAGTCGCTTCATTTGGTCAAGTAAGGGAAGATTCGGTAAACCTTGGGGATAGGTGATCAAATCCTCGGCGTTTCCATAATTTGGTTTGGCAGCATTGCCTTGCAAATCTTGGAGTTCAAATATCTGCGCTACGGTTAGCACATCTTGAATGTTGCCTTGATTAACGTTGAGTTTACCTTTGACTTGGGGGCCTTGAGGAGTCTGAGCAAAGGTTCCCGCTAGGGTATAACGACTGTTACCTTTGATAAATCCACCACTGCCTAGGGTGGCAGTACCGTTATTGTAGCGGAACTGTGCTGTTAATTGGTCGCCTTGAATGCGTCCAATGGTGGGATTGGCGATCGCAATATTTCCGGTGCTGGCATAAGTGCGTTGATTAAATTGCAAATCCCCCGTTAACAATCCGGCAACTTTCCCCGCACCTAAACGCAGATTTGGCGGTGGTGACAAGTTCAAAATTTGTAAGGGGAAGTTCGCTACCTTCACCGTCCAGTCATTCCCCCGGACTTGACCTTGTGCAAGGGCTTGCTGACGTTGCACTAGGAAGGATTCCGGGCGATTATTGGCATTCAAATTTAAGGCAATGCGATCGCTATCCCCTCGCAAATCTAAATTTAACCCTTGTCCTGACTGCACACTACCAGTTAACAACGGTTCAAAAGCAATACCCTGCACCACTAAATCTTTTAACGCCATCTGCCCGGCTATATTTGGTAACGGTAACTTGCCAGTTATCCGCCCATCAAAATCTACTTTTCCTTTCACATCTACCTGATTAGGTAAAGTCACAGGTAACTGTTGCAGGTTGAAATCTTGGGCTTGGACGTTCAGATTTAAGGCGGTAATCTGTGGAATTCCCGGCTGTGTAGCATTAGCCAAGATATTCCCACTTATATTTATACCTTTACCAGAAGCTTGTGCAATTGTCAACCTCTCCCCATTCCAAGCCAGGGCAGCAGTCAGAGGTCGTTCAATTCCCGGTAGTCCTTGGGATAACTGCACCTGACCAGCCGCTTTGATATCAGCTAATCTCGTCGATGCCAAATTCCCTGCAACTTGCAACTCTCCGCCCAACTGTCCCCGCAACTGTTGATTAAAACGATTTAGTTGCACACCAGAGGCAGCAATTAGGGCTTGATAGCGACCATTAGCCAGTTGAATGTTAGAAAGTGTGACGTTACCGCCAGCTAAATTCAGACTTGCTTGACCACTGGCTTGGATGCTTTGGGGACTAAGAGAATTAACCCCACCGGCGACATTTAATTGACCGGTTAAGTTACCTTGAAACTGCGGCGGGACAGCAGCTAAACGTTGTACAGGAAAATTGTTAGCTTGGACTTGGGCTTGATAGCGACCGTTAGCGATTTGGATATTAGCGGCGGTGACGGTACCATTAGCCGCATTCAGCCTAGCTTGACCAGTAGCTTGGATAGTTTGCAGACTCAAAGCATCCACCGCACCGGCGACATTTAATTGACCGGTTAAGTTACCTTGAAACTGCGGCGGGACATTTGCTAAACGTTGTACAGGCACATTGTTAGCTTGGACTTGGGCTTGATAGCGACCGTTAGCTAGTTGGATATTAGCGGCGGTGATAGTACCATTACCCACATTGAGTCTAGCTTGACCAGTAGCTTGGATAGTTTGAGGAGTCAACTCATCCACCGCACCGACTACATCCAATTGTCCGGTTAAGTTACCTTGATATGGCACATTTGCTAAACGTTGTACAGGCACATTGTTAGCTTGGACTTGGGCTTGATAACGACCGTTAACGATTTGGATATTAGCGGCGGTGATAGTACCATTACCAACATTGAGTCTAGCTTGACCAGTAGCTTGGATAGCTTGAGGAGTCAACGCATCCACCGCACCGACTACATCTAATTGTCCGGTTAAGTTACCTTGATATGGCACATTTGCTAAACGTTGTACAGGCACATTGTTAGCTTGGACTTGGGCTTGATAACGACCGTTAGCGATTTGGATATTAGCGGCGGTGACAGTACCTCTTGCCACCTTGAGAGTTGCTTGGCCGATAGCTTGTAGAGTTTGTAAACTGAAATTTTCTCTGTTGCCTGCGACTTGGAAAGTACCATCTACAGGATTAGCCAAAGCTGGGGGGGCATTTTTGACGATGTTTGCTAAACGGACATTGTTAGCAACTAGACGGGCGGCGAAATTTTGGTCTTGTAGTTCGATGTCGGCGATCGCAATTCTACCACCGCCAATCTGTACCCCTGCCCCCTCGGAGCGAATCTTGGCAATGGCAAACGGTTCAGCCGTCCCCGTCACAGTGAAACGACCGTTTAATTTTGCCCCTGTCAAAGAAATATTTTGCAGTTGATTCGGGTTAACAAACACCGCTAAATTTACGTCTGAAGCTTGCGCCACCGCTTGCCAACGTTGATTGACAAAGCTACCATAACCCCGCACCGTGCCACCAGCTACCCGCGCTACTACATTGCGGAAATTGACGTTACGATTAGCACTAACTATAACTTCACCCGTAGTAGAATAGGTAGCCCCAGGAGCTTGAAACTTAACTAAAGTCTGGACATTTGTGGGTGCGCCAGTTACTTGGGCGGTAGCGGAGACAGTGCCAATTTTCACAGGAATATTGGGATTATAGAGTTGAGCGATCGCATCCCCAGCAACATTATTAGCAGAGAAATTCAAATTCAATTGGGCATTATCTCCCAACTGGATCGTACCACCCCCCGCAATCTTGCTGCCGAAGGTCGTTGTCCCCTGAACGTCTGTTAAAGTAACTAACGCCTCAGTAGGTGAAAACTCAAACTTACTACTAACACTTTTAAAATTAACTTTATCAATTTGGGCAGGTTGGACAGTGGTAACAGTACCGGAGAGGATAGGCTCAGTTGTTGCCCCTACCATTTGCAATTGGGCTTGTAACTGTCCAGATACAGGTACCGGCAATTGTAATTTCAGAGTTTCTTGGGCATCAGCGACACTTACCGTATTCACCCGTCCAGCTAGCTTATAGCCAGTTTTACTGTCAATCACCCCCGCCGCTACTACAGGAATTTTGCCATAGTTAGTATTGACATTTTCCAGGTTAATCGCGGTTCCCCGGAAGTAAATATTACCTTGGGTATTGGTGAATAGTTGGGGTGTGCGGGGAATTTGCAGACTCACCTGATCTAAGTTAGCACTACCGTATATCAAAGGTTGCTGTTCTGGTGCTAGCTGTATTTGCAAATTGCCACTAACTCGACCAGCTTGTAAATCCAATGGCAACTTCACCAGACGGGTAATATTACTAGCCAAAATTGCTTGTGCTTGCACTTGCAGATTAGCCGCCAAAGTCTGAGGACGGACATCACCCCCAAGGGAAATTCTGCCACCACTATCTGCTTCACCCTGGAGTGAGAATTTAATCAGTTGGTTGTTTTCGAGTAATTGAGCAGAACCCGCGAGTTGGGAGAAGGATATGGGGATTGGGGATTGGGGATTGGAGACTGGGGAAATATTGTCTACTGTGTTTACCCTGTTCTGGGGTAAGAGTACCAGATTACCGTTACGAACACGCAAGGTATTTAAATCGGTCTTAATCGCTCCGGTTTTTCCCGGTGGTGCTAAAGTTGTAGTAATCCAACGTCCTTGCTCATCCTGTTCAATGTAAGCATCGGGGTTGACTAAGGTAACGTCTAGCTTTAGCTGGCGATTAAAAATTAACTGTAATGGATTAAAACCTACTTCTACCGCCTCAACTTCTACCCTATCGGGATCTGTGGGTGTGGCGGGGATAGCCGAAGCCGCAAACGTGACTCCTGTGAGGGAGAATTTTGTGACTTTTCCCAGTTTGACAGGACGGTTGAGTGTATTGGTGAGACTTGTTTCGGCTAAGGGTGTTAATTCTTTTTGGACAAAAATCCGCAACCGCCAAGCACCAGCGATTAAACCCAGAAGCAAAATTCCTCCTAGGGTGATACCACCACGTTTGAGCATCAGCAACCAGAAACGCTTGCGGTCATTGTTAGGGGACTGATTATCTTGATCAGAAGACTTAATCATGAGGTCTCACTTGTTTTTGCTGAATGTGGTGGTCACATAGCATTATGGGCAATATTACTATGCCAATACCAGGATACAAACCAATCTCAGCTTTTGGCATTCGAGTTAATGTGATCAGGGAGCAGAGGAGCAGGGGAGCAGAGGAGCAGGGGAGGCAGGGGAAGGAATTCTGTAATGCAAGAATTTTGTAGCTTGCTTCTCTGACGATGGCGTGAGCCTACCCGTAGGGTATGCGTGAATTTTGAATTGATTTGTCCCCATGCCCAATTCCCAAGAATGTGAATTAAAGTGAGAATTATTGCTGTAACTTTCCCAGGTACACGGTCTAGAACTTTAATAATTAATAGATAGACCTCAGAACAAAAAGGACAGATGATTACGCCAATGCGGGTTTTTGTTTTAATTTTTAACGCTAATACAGAAAATGAGGGTATTCATACGATACGCGTCGGCGATCGCAATAAAATACTCATGTTTGAATCTGAGGATGATGCCCTGCGTTTTGCTTTAATGCTGGAAGCTCAAGATTTCCCCACGCCTACCGTCGAAGCTATCGACGCTGAGGAAATTAAGGAGTTTTGCGAAAGTGCTGGTTATGATTGGGAAATTGTCCCAGAAAACAGTGATTTGGTGGTTCCTCCAGAATTGAATGTGGATGAAACTGACTGGCAAGTTGATGGCGAATATGATGATACTGGCGATGGTAGTTACGATGGTTATGATGTGCCACCGGCAGAAGAACCAGAATTTTCTGCGGCTGAACTCGAAAATATTCGGCGCAAATTAGAAGGATTGTTGTAACTTAGTCCTTTAGTCAATAGTCCATAGTTAAGGACAAATAAACCACAGACGCACAGGCTAGTATCAATGACAAATTTGCAGGAACGCGGGCATTTGTTGACTGAACAGGTGAATCCTTTAAGTCTCAACTTAGACCAACTCAGTTGTTTGCAGTTGGTAGAACTGTTTAATAGTGAAGACCATCAGGCAGTGGCGGCGGTGGCTGGGGCTAAGGTGGAAATAGCAGCAGCAATTGAACGCACAGCAGAACGTTTACGCCAAGGCGGACGCTTGTTTTATGTTGGTGCTGGCACTAGCGGTAGGTTGGGGGTATTAGATGCGGCTGAGTGTCCCCCGACTTTCTGCACACCCCCTGAGTTGGTACAGGGAATTATCGCCGGGGGTGCGGGGGCTTTGGTACGCAGTTCTGAGGATTTAGAAGACCGGGCGACTGATGGCGAAAGTGCGATCGCTCATCATCAGATCACCCAGTTAGATGTAGTCGTGGGCATTACTGCCGGTGGCACAACTCCTTTTGTTCACGGTGCGCTCAATGCTGCTCGTCAACGAGGGGCATTGACAATTTTCATTGCTTGTGTTCCTGCTGAACAAGTCAGTTTTTCTGCTGATATTGATATTAGGCTGTTAACTGGGCCGGAGGTGTTAGCAGGTTCTACCCGTCTGAAAGCCGGAACAGCTACCAAGTTGACTTTAAATATCCTGTCTACTGGGGTAATGGTGCAACTGGGTAAAGTTTACGGTAATCGCATGGTGGATGTGGCGGTAACAAATCAAAAGTTACGCGATCGCGCTTTACGCATTTTACAAGACCTCACCGGTTTAAGTCGAGAAGCATCTAATTATTTATTAGAACGTAGTGGTAAATGGGTCAAACTCGCTTTATTAATGCACTGGACTGGTTTAGATAAAGATGCAGGTAATCAGCTATTAGCAGAACACCAAGGTAATCTCAAAGCGGCGATCGCTAGCTATAAAAAATAATCGAGCAGCATGACAAATTTTGTAGGGTGGGCATTGTTGGAGATTTATTCAAACAATGATTTTTAGATTGTTGACAATGCCCACCTATTCTGATTGAGAATGCAGCACTGAAAGCATCTGTTAATGCTTAAAGTTGAAATCTCCATCTTAGAGTGTAGGGGATGAAGGAGCGGAGGAGCAGAGGGAGCGGAGGAGTGGAGGAAGAAAAACTTTTACCCAGTCCCCAGTCCCCAATCTCCTTGGGCAGACTACAGCCCACGTTATAGATTAGTAATGTATCTATAACACCGGACTAATTCGGGCTTAGTCTTTCACAGTGAAGGGTTTGGAAATGTTTACTTCCTCAGAGACTCCCATACTTGGGATAATTTTACTCGTAGCTTGCGCCATTTTGGGTTGGGGCTTTTATCGCGCCAGACCTTTTGGTAAACTGGGAATCTTGGCCTGGTTGCAGTCGGTGGTTTTAATGGCTCCTTGGCTATTATTCTTCGGGTTGTTTGCCGCCGGAATTTACATCAATATAGTTGGTATCTTGTTCTTAGTGGTCGGTTCGGCTGGATTGTATATCTATTTAGGCAGACAGTTGCGAGGGGCTGGGCAAGATGCCATCCTCAAGCAACGAGCAACCCAAAGGCTGGCTGAAGAATCGGCTCAACCATCAGAAAATGCCCCACAACCAGCAGTTGTTGTGGAAATCATGCCAATTCCTGAAGAAGATTTGAGCTTGATTAAAAGCATCTTTGGGATTGACACATTTTTCGCCACAGAAACCATTGCCTACCAAGAAGGTGCGATTTTTAAAGGTAATCTACGCGGCGAACCCCAAGAAGTCCACAGTCGTCTGACTGCTAGTTTAAAAGAGAAACTAAGTGATAAATATCGCTTGTTTTTAGTAGAAAATACAGACGGTAAGCCCGTTGTCATTGTTTTACCTAGCAGCAGCGAACCACGCCCAACGACGCTAGCACAAAAAGCTTTTGCAGGTATCTTGGGCATAGCAACTATTGCCACGAGCCTAGAAACGGCGGGATTATTACTCAATTTTGATTTAATTGGCACTCCATCACGGTTACAAGAGACTTTACCCATCGGTTTGGGTATCTTTGCAATTTTGATAGCCCACGAAATCGGACATTGGTTACTAGCGCGACGCTATCAAGTGCGTCTTAGCTGGCCTTTCTTTTTACCGGCTGTACAGATAGGCTCTTTTGGTGCAATCACCCGTTTTGAGTCGCTGTTACCTAATCGTACCGCATTATTTGACATTGCTGTAGCGGGGCCTGTGGCTGGCGGTGCGGTGTCTTTGCTAATGCTGATTGCTGGTTTACTACTTTCCCACCAAGGTAGTTTATTTCAGCTACCCAATCAATTTTTCCAAGGTTCAATTTTAGTCGGTAGCTTGGCGCGGGTTGTTCTCGGTTCAGCGTTACAATCACCTTTAGTGAATGTGCATCCTCTGGTGGTGATTGGTTGGTTAGGTTTGGTAATTACTGCGTTAAACTTAATGCCAGCCGGACAATTAGACGGTGGCAGAATTGTACAAGCAATTTATGGCAGAAAAACCGCCAGTAGAGCCACTATCGCCACTTTAATTCTTCTAGTTTTGGTAGCCCTTGGCAATGCTCTGGCGATGTATTGGGCAATTGTGATTGTATTTTTACAAAGGGATTCAGAACGCCCTAGTTTAAACGAAATCACCGAACCCGATGATGCAAGAGCCGCTTTAGGTTTATTGGTGTTGTTCTTGATGATTACTACCCTGTTACCATTAACCCCCGGTTTGGCGGGAAGATTAGGAATAGGCGGGTAATATCAATTCAAAATTCAAAATACCCTGCGGGAAGGCTGCGCCTACAAAATTCAAAATTCAAAATTTTGTAGAGACGTTGCATGCAACGTCTCTACAATTTTATGGTTTCCAGCCTGTCAATAAATTGGGATAATTGGCTGGTGTAGAAAAAATGTTTTGAAAACCTGTCTGACGTTCTTGGGGTTGTTCTTTAGTTAAGTTCCACAGGGTTTCATAGAAGAAGAAAGAAACTCCCGCAAAATTGCGATCGCGTACTTTTTCGACTTGGGTTTGAATCTGTTGCATGGGTACGGCTCGATTTTTCAAACCAGCCAAAATCCCAACACTCACAGGAATATGTGACTTCGCTGCTTTGACTTCTGGATACTCTAATTCATTCACAAACACATTGAGATCATCCCGATACACTTGCAAAACTAAATCCTCAATCAATCCCATGCGTTCCCAGCGTTGCCAATCTGCTAAAAAGTATTCATAAGAAAAACGCTGCGGATTCGGTGCAACGGAAACTATACAATCTTTGTTTGCAGCTTTAATCGCTGTAAATACCCGCTTCATGAACTCAGTAATTTTGTTAGCTCTCCACCGCACCCATTCGGGATCTTTAGGATTTTTAGAAGGTGCTTGTCCCCGATGTTCTTTTTTGTATAATGCTACAGTGTAGGCATCATAGCCTAATTCTGAGGGTAAGCCAAAATGGTCATCAAATTGGATACCGTCAACGTCGTAGTTTTTAACGATTTCTACAATTAAATCTTGGATGAATCGTTGCACATCGGGACGAAAGGGACTTAACCACACCCTGTCATGGGTTCCTTCTTTAACGATGCGAGTGCCATCATAGCGATTTGTCAACCATTGGGGACGACGTTTCGCCAGTAAAGAATCAGCCGGAGCCATAAAGCCAAATTCAAACCAAGGAATTACAGTTAAGCCTTGTTTATGTCCCTCGGTGACAATTTCTTTGAGCATATCACGCCCCTGTAACCCTGGAGTGGGGTCAAGGGATTTACCAATGACTCTAGCTGCGACTTTGCTGGGGTATAGTGTATATCCCCAATTCCACACGGCAGGATATACTGTATTGAAGTTGAGAGCATCGAGTTTTTGTAAAGCTTTTTTCAGGCGATCGCGCTCAAACAACACATCGCTATCAATATTAGTTAACCACACTCCCCTTAATTCCGATGCCAAAGATGGGTTTGCAGTAATTTGAGCGTTAACAGGAAATGATAACATCACCGTAGCTACCACACTCAAAACCAGCATCACAGCCAACCATGTCTGCTTACTTTTTCGGTAACTATTTTGTAAACAACACTCCACACACCACTTGAGAAATCTATTCATAAATTGCTCTAGCCAGCAAATACATCAACCATGAAACATGACGCTACAAGCAGCTATAAGTTGCTTGATAGCTCATTTATCGGCAGAGTAACAATTATTGATTATTAATGTTAAAAATTTAAAGAAACTTTATTTATGCTTGATTATAAGTCAGGGTTTAGCATGGCTAAATCCCTACTGCTGTACGGGCGGTTTTATTAATCAGTTAATCTACCTACAGATTTACTCCTTAAACCTGCTCCTACCAACCTACACAATTTATATACCAATACTTTCGGAACAAACAAACGGTAAATCAACGTCTATTTTCACATCTGCTTCAAAAGACAGATAAAAAATCAACACACCTAGCTTACATTGGGGACAAAACCATATTTTGTTACCATTAAATAGCTATAGATTTTATCAATTTACATCAGATTGTTATCTGAAAAATTATGCTGTCAATTTATCGCCACCCTCAACAAGCTAGAATTATTACTGCTGCAATTTTGACTGGTATTTTGTCTGTTAGTAGTGGTTTTATATTCAGCGAAAATGCTACTGCCTTATCTCCTGACTATTCGGCACAGACACCAAATCAACTTGTCAAAGGTAATAAAAAATCAAATCGCTTACCTCAGAGTGTAGCTAACGCTGTACTGCAAGATGTCTCTCGTCGCGCCGGAATTCCTCGCAGAAACCTGGAAATTTCTGACTATAGTCAACAGACTTGGCGCAATGGTTGTTTAAACCTGCAAAAACCTGAAGAACTCTGTACTCAAGCATTAGTTCCCGGTTGGCGAGTTACAGTGAAATATCGTCAGCAAAGATGGGTTTATCACACCAATGAAACAGGTTCAGTAATTAGGTTAAATGAAAAAGCTAGCACGATTAATATTAGCCAATTGCCTCGAAGGGTAAGAAATGCCGTTTTAAAAGAAGCTAGAAAAGTATCGAGATTACCAATGAGAAGTCTGAGAATTGTAGACTTTAAACGTACAGATTGGGCTGATGGTTGCGATAATGTTACCTTTCCTAACGCTTGCGATCAAATTGTAGTTTCTGGTTGGCAAGTCAATGTAGCTGCTGGTAATCAAACTTGGGTATTTTTGACAGATGAAAACGGTTCTCGAATTAAGCTGAGTCAAGATGGTGGTACTATCGGAAATAGGGATATTAAACCAGTACGTATTCCTGCCAATGAATTACCACCACCTTTAGATCAAGGTGTAGTATTTCGGGATATTTCTAGTGGTGGCTTTGCGGGTAGAACTTACGAAACAATATTACGTAATGATGGGCTGTTAATTCGGGTGCGTGTTGGTGATGCTAATGATTCTGAGCGTAGTGTGCGCCGAATTTCTCGCCCAAATGTCGCACGATTTCAGCAATTATTACAACGCTATAGATTTGCTAATTTCAATAATCTCCGTTACCCAGCATCTAGGGGTGCTGCTGATTATATTAGTCATACTCTAACTAGCCGTCAGGGTACAGTGGAGTACAACGATATTTCACAAAACAGTTTACCGCAGAATTTACAGACAATAGTTGAAGCTTGGAATCAACTCATTAGCACTGCTCGATAAAGACGTTCAGTTCGTAGTAAGGACTTTAGTCCTTATTTTCTCAGGACTAAAGTCCTTACTACAAACCAATCTCATTTTAAATGCAGAAATTTTTTTCCAACTATAAACTACAGTTTACCTATCGGGATATAGTTGTATTTAGGAAAATTGTATAGTAAAATTTCGCTAGTAGTGCATACGTCTAGGGATAGATGAGTCATCAAAGCGGACATCAACACCACATCTGGGTGCAATCCCATAATCCTGCAAAGTCAGAGTTAGAATTGCAACAAAAGCTACAAAAAGAGCCGACATTCTACTATTTTGCCTTTGGCTCTTGTATGTGTCCTGTAGATTTGAAGCGATCGCTCGGAGAAAACACGCACCCTTACGTAATTAGCCCTGGAGTTTTAAAAGGTTATCGGCTAGGATTTTATCTAATTTCTCCCGCGCGTAAATGCGGCGTTTTAGATGTAGTACCAGATCCGCAAACTAGCGTTAACGGTGTACTATATGAGCTACCCTGGCGACTGAGCGAATATTTAGATCAACGTGAAGGTGTCGCCCAAGGATTATACCGCCATGAATTAGTAGATATTCACTGCCAAGAGCAAGTATATAAAAATGTGCGTACTTATGTAGCCGTCAATAAATTAAAAGAAGAAGCAGCACCTAATGACTGGTATTTTAACGTAGTTCTCAGAGGTGCTATTACCTGCGGACTACCAGAAGAATATTGCTGGCATCTATTTAATAAAATGTATAATTTACAACAACGTCATCAAGCAATACAAATCAAACTATCTGCCTAGATGAACAGGAGGCAAAAATCAGGCATCACTCAGCAACGCCACCCTAAAAACGCTAGGCTAGAGTGTAAAGTGCAATTAAGACTATGACACCGGAAGAAATTGCGGGGACTTTAACAGACTTATTTGGTGCAGACAATTTACAAGCCATTGCACCCGGCTCGTGGCAAATAGACACAGCGACATTCAGACTATTGGTACTGCTGTCAGAAGATCAAACTTGGCTGCGAGTATTACTGCCAATTATGCCAGCGACAGAAGCCCAACCATTTTTAACACAGTTTTTAGAAGCCAACTTTGATGACACCCAAGAAGTACGTTACGCTTTGTATGACGGCGTGATTTGGGGAGTGTATCAACATAATAGCGGTAGTTTAGTGAGTGCCGACTTAAGTAGTGCGATCGCCCGTCTGATATCTTTACAAGAAGCTGGTTTAAACGAAGTCTTCAATCGCCTAGTAGAGAACCGCATCAGACAAATTGTTCAAGCAGCCAAACAACAAGGACAATCTCTACAAACCACAATGCAAAGCCTAGAAAGATTCTACGCCGAAGGATTGTTAGGAGAAATTAACCAAACAGCAGAAGCCAGAGAAGAAGTTTTAGCCGCATGGCAAAAACAACTAGAACGCCTATGGAACGAAGTATAACTAAATGGATATCATCGCCATACTAAAAGCAGATTATCAAAGATTTCCAGATAATCAAACCTATAGCATTTACGCTGATGACGTTTACTTTCAAGATCCGCTTAATAATTTTCGCGGAGTTGAACGCTATAAACAAATGATCAAATTCATCCAAACATGGTTTATCAACTGCCGGATGGACTTACATAACATTCAAAACATCGGAAACACAATCAAAACAGAATGGACACTCAGTTGGAACACACCCCTACCGTGGAAACCGCGCATAGCCATTTCAGGCTGGAGTGAACTAAAACTGAACCCAGATAACCTAATTATTTCACACATTGATTACTGGCATTGTTCAAAAATAGATGTCTTAAAACAACATATAATGCCCATAAAACCACAGTAAACCCTCCGCGTACCTCCGCGTTTACCTCCGCGTACCTCTGCGTTTAAAAACCTCCCCTACCTCACCCACAAATAACATACTCAAACCAAAAGAGCGATCGCAATGGCAGATAAAGAACTCAAACAACTAATAGAAGCTAACGCCAAAACAGTCCAAGCCATGCTAGACGAAATAGCCGACGCAAGAGAGGAACGCCAAGAACTGCGAGAAGGAATGCTCCAACTGCAAAAAGCCATCGAAAAACTCACAAAAGTACAAGAAGGGATATATAACCTGTTGCTATCTGGAGATGGCGATCGCCCAACAATTCTTAACAAACTCTCAGAAATCGAAACCAAACTAGATCAACTATTACAAGGAACCAGGGAGTAGAGAATGGAGAGGAAGCGGAGGAAACAGGGGAAGAAAAAGTTATTCAATTTTGAATGAGAGAATTTTGAATTGATTGATGCCCCATTCCCCATTCCCCATAAACCATCGATAATAGAAATAGCGTAAATAAATGTAAACAAATCTCAGGCAGGGCATAATCATCCATGCGAGTAATTTTAATGACAGGAAAAGGCGGCGTGGGTAAAACCTCAGTTGCTGCTGCAACTGGACTCCGTTGTGCGGAATTAGGATATCGTACACTGGTTTTGAGTACAGACCCTGCCCACTCATTAGCAGACAGTTTTGATTTAGAATTAGGACACGCACCGCGACAAGTTCGCCCTAATTTATGGGGTGCAGAACTCGATGCACTGCAAGAACTAGAAGGAAACTGGGGTGCTGTGAAGCGTTACATCACCCAAGTTTTACAAGCTAGGGGTTTAGAGGGAGTACAAGCAGAAGAATTAGCCATCTTACCAGGGATGGATGAAATTTTTGGCTTAGTAAGAATGAAACGCCATTATGATGAAGGCGAATATGATGTTTTGATTATTGACTCTGCACCCACTGGTACAGCATTAAGGCTTTTAAGTTTACCAGAAGTTGGTGGCTGGTATATGCGGCGTTTTTACAAACCATTTCAAAACATCTCCGTCGCACTGCGTCCTCTGGTTGAACCGATTTTTAAACCCATTGCGGGGTTTTCCTTGCCAGATAAAGAAGTGATGGATGCGCCTTATGAATTTTATGAACAAATTGAAGCTTTGGAAAAAGTGTTAACAGATAACACTCAGACTTCAGTTCGTTTAGTCACCAATCCAGAGAAAATGGTGATTAAAGAATCCTTACGCGCTCATGCTTATTTAAGTTTATATAATGTTGCCACAGATTTAGTAGTGGCAAATCGAATTATTCCGCGAGAAGTGGAAGATCCATTTTTCCAGCGTTGGAAACAAAATCAAGAAGAATATCGTCAAGAAATCCACGAAAACTTTCATCCTCTACCTGTGAAGGAAGTACCACTATTTTCTGAAGAAATGTGTGGTTTAGCAGCGTTAGAGCGTTTAAAAGAAACACTCTACAAAGATGAAGACCCGACTCAAGTATATTACAAAGAAACTACTGTCAGAGTAGTGCAAGAAGACAATCAATACAGCTTAGAATTGTACTTGCCGGGTATTCCTAAAAATCAAATTCAACTCAGCAAAAGTGCGGACGAATTAAATATTACTATCGGCAACCATCGCCGGAATCTCGTATTACCGCAAGCCCTGGCTGCACTCCAACCCGCAGGTGCAAAGATGGAAGAAGACTATCTAAAAATCCGCTTTGCTGATAATGTGAGAGTTTAATTTGGTTTGAAGTGGATAAGCGGGTAAATTAAATCTCAAGGCTACGCTCAAAACTTTTTTGATATGATGTTAGACGCAATCAATAATATTGCGTCTTTTTTTGATGATTAAATTTTGATGAAAATTGACCAATCGTCATCACAAAAACTCTACATTTATTTTAATAAAGAAATGTAAAGAAATATAAAAGCCGGGGAAAATAATCGCCGTAGTTTTACTGAGGACAATGTGATTTAATAAAAATAAGAATATGTTTAAATATCAGAAATTTTAGTAATAGTTCTGAAATTCATTTAACTCAAAGCAATGTCCCCCATCGCTCAACCCAATTTGCAGGTTAGTCTTGATCAAGAAAGCGTACTACGCCGGATCACCACTCGTATACGTCAATCTTTAGAGTTGGAAGATATCATCACAGCGACAACGGCGGAGGTACGTGCTTTATTGGGAACTGAGCGAGTGATGATTTATAAATTCCATGCTGATGGAAGCGGTAAGGTAATTGCGGAATCGATTTATGAAAATCGTCTTCCTTCACTGCTGGGTTTAAATTTTCCGGCTGATGACATTCCCCCCCACGCCAGAGAACTATTTATTAAATCCAAAATACGTTCTGTAGTCAATGTGGAATCGGGACAAATTGGCCAGAGTCCCCTACACAACTTAGAAACAGGAGAACAGATATCAGAAGAACTTTGTTATCGTCCTGTAGATGGGTGTCACCTGGAATATTTGAAAGCAATGGGGGTAAAATCTTCAGTAGTTGCACCGATTATTTATCAAGATACACTCTGGGGTTTGTTGGTATCTCATCACTCTCAAGCCCGTGATATTTCAGAACAAGAGTTAGAAGCCATGCAGATGATTGTAGATCAATTATCGGTGGCGATCGCCCAAAGTAACCTCCTTACCCAAACCCGTGCAACAGCCCAAAGGGAAGCTGTGATTAACCGTATCGCTACCCTACTGCACTCATTACCCACAATCGTCTTACAACCAGCTTTAGAAGCAGCAGTTAAGGCTTTTGATGGTGTTGGTGGTCGGTTGTGTCTGAGAAACCAAAAACTTGATCTACACAACAGTCATCACAAGAGTTTAGCAGAATGTTTAATACCGGGTAGCGATGACATCCGACTTTATACCTATGGACAGCAACCAGTCATTCCAGAACCAACTATCTATCCCCTCATCGAGCAGTATAGTGTCTGGCAGGTACACTACCAATCCCATGAGTATGATGTTTGGGCAATTTCCGACCTTTATCAAATTCCCGCTTTACGAACCTTACAACCTGTTTTCCAACCAACGAAAATTCGTAGTATTTTGATGATTCCGTTGGCATATCGTCAACAGTTGCTGGGGTATTTAAGTATTTTCCGCAATGAAATAGACACAGAAACTCTCTGGGCAGGTCAGCATGATCCAGACCAAAGACAATTATACCCCCGGCTATCATTTGAATTGTGGCGTGAGTCTAAGAAAGCGCAAGCCCAAGAATGGACAATTGCAGAAATTGAACTAGCTACAGAACTGGGTAAACATTTTGCCTCAGCTATTCAGCAGTATGAACTGTACCAACAAGTACAAGCCTTCAATGAAAATTTAGAAAAACAAGTGCAAAAACGCACTCTAGAATTAAAACATACAACAGAACAACAACAGGCAGTTTTTGGTGTTATTACCAAAATTCGTGAGTCTCTGGATACTGAAACTATATTTAAAACAACGACTAAAGAAGTTTGCCAACTGATTAAAGCAGATCGAGTTTCTGTATATCGCTTCAATGCAGAATGGGGTGGCGAATTTGTGGGTGATTTTGAAGCTGCTAGTCCCCATTGGTCTAATGAATCCAAATTAGGTGTTAATCTAGTTTGGAATGACACTTACTTACAAGAGACAGAAGGTGGACGCTACCGTTACAATGAAACATTTGCAGTAGATGACATCTATAAAATGGGCTTTACTCAGTGTCATCTCGATAATTTAGAAGAATATCAAATTCATGCGTTTATTTTAGCTCCCATCTTGTTTGGACAGAAACTTTGGGGTTTATTAGCAGTTTATCAACATTCTGGCCCGCGACATTGGAAACCCTCAGAAGTTAACTTCTTAACTCAAATAGCAGCCCAACTAGGAGTAGCACTACAACAAGCGGAACTCCTCAGCCAAACACAGCAGCAAGCCGAAAAATTAACTCAAGCACTGCAACATTTACAACAAACCCAAACCCAACTGATTCAAACAGAAAAAATGTCTTCCTTGGGGCAATTAGTAGCAGGTGTAGCCCACGAAATTAATAACCCAGTCAACTTTATTTATGGCAATCTCTGTCATGTGAACGAGTATGCTACAGATTTGCTGAGTTTGGTGGAGCTTTATCAACAGCAATTCCCTGACGGAACGGCGGAAATTCTCGATTTAGCAGACAGGATTGATTTAGAGTTTTTATCTGAAGATTTCCCCAAGACTTTATCTTCTATGCAAATTGGGGTAGAGCGCATCCGTCAAATTGTCATGTCTTTACGGAACTTTTCACGCCTAGATGAAGCCGAAATGAAAGCTGTGAATATTCACGAAGGTATAGACAGTACCTTGTTGATTTTGCAGCATCGCGTCAAAGCAAAACCAGAAAGTCCTGCTATTCAAGTCATCAAAGAATATGGTGACATTCCCTTGGTAGAGTGCTATGCCGGGCAGATGAATCAGGTGTTTATGAATGTGTTAAGTAATGCCATTGACGCTTTAGAAGATTATAGAAAATCCCCATCACAACCTCATAACAGTCAGATTACTATTCGTAGTAGTATTGGTGAGTTAGAGGGCAAAATTAAAAGCGTAGTCATTCGCATTGCGGATAATGGCCCAGGCATACCAGAAAATGTGAGAATGAGAATATGCGATCCATTTTTTACTACTAAGCCAGTAGGTAAGGGTACAGGCTTAGGCTTATCAATTAGTTATGGGATTGTAGTAGATAAACATGGCGGTGTGTTTAAATGTGAGTCTGAGTTAGGAGTAGGTACAGAATTTTGCATTGAAATTCCGATCCAACACCTGAACTATCACAAAGATGCTCAATAGTCTTGTGATATGATGTCGGTTTAAAGTAATACTCAGATACCCGACTTCTTTGAGAAGTCGGGTATCTATGCCATCATGGCTCTACATCATTGATTTCGTGCAACTTCATAGAGAATTGGTTTACGTAGCTGGCATATTAGTAGGGTGCGTCAGATATGAAAAATACGTTTATTGACAGTATTTAAACACTCTGACGCAGCCTACAAGACATCTGTAATCTGACACTTGCGTAACTCGTAGTTTTTTTAACTTCTCAATTGCACTGGCATAGCTAAATAAGTCATTTTTAAACCACCCAGGGGTGTAAAAATCACGGGAGTTAGTTCTTGATTTAGGTGCATTTGAATTTCTGTGGATGGCAAAGCTTTCAAGCCTTCCATTAAATACTTGACGTTAAAGGCTATGTTGATATTTGTCCCAGAAATTTGAGCAGACATCGACTCTCTACCGCTACCCATTTCTTGCGCTTCACAAGATAAGGTAAGTTGTTGCGCGTCACTATCAATAGAGAGTTTCACAATATTATTTTTCTGATCAGCTAAGACGGCTATTCGCTCTAATGTACTTAAAAATTGTCGCCGTTCTATTGTTACTTGTCGTTCAAATTGCCGGGGAATCAGTTGTCTATAAGCTGGGTATTGACCTTCTAAGGTGCGGCTAGTCAGACGTTGATTACCCCATGCAAACACTACTTGACCTTGATCTAAATATAGGGCTATAGGTTCATCGGCGGCAGCGTTATGAGCTAACATCCGTTCTAGTTCGCGTAATGCTCTAGCTGGTACTGTCACCTCTAGTTGTTGTTCATCTTCTTCTAACGGACGTTCATTAGTGGTTTCTACGACTGCTAGGCGGTGTCCATCAGTAGCAGCAAATTCTAAGGTGTCTTGTTTAACGGTAAGATGAACTCCGGTGAGGACTTGCTTTGTTTCATCCCCACTGGTAGCAAATAAAGAACCCCGCAAGCCTTCAATTAATGCTGTGGTGGTGATATGAATGGCTTTGGTGTTTTCAATTAAAGGTAATTCGGGAAAGTCTTCCGCACCCATAGCACGTAACTGATATTGTCCAGTTTTGGGTGTGAGGGTAACGACTAAACCCTCACCTGTGGCGGTGTTATCCGTTACTTCGTCATCGAGGGTGATTTCTCCTTCTGGGAGACGGGAGGTAATATCTACAAGTAATTTAGCAGGAAGTGCGATCGCTCCCCCTTGTCCAACTTCCGCATTAAAGCTGGTGCGAATACCCAAGCTGAGATCAAAGGCTGTTAAGCTTACTTGGTTAGTTTGAGCATCTGCTTGTAGTAGCACATTGGCAAGTACGGGGTGAGTTGGCCGTGAAGGTACTGCACGACTAACAAGGGAAAGATTGGTACTGAGGTCGCTTTGGGCGCAAACTAATTTCATTGTCCGATTCAGCTGGTGAATTAATTATACTAGCATCTGACGTGGGAACTGGGGATTGGGGAGATGAAGGAGCAAGGGGAGCAGGGGAGCAGGGGGAGAAAAACTAATGACTAATGACTAATGACTATCTGTGGAAAACTTGTGGAAAATACTAGGGGGTTTTCCACAGGGTAATTATACTTAATCTAGTTTTCCACGGAAATATTTAGTTTTCCACAACAAAAGGCTGATTTTTCCACAGAGGAGAGGAAAATTTAAACATTTTTTATATATTACTTAATATTTTAAATGATGTTGGGAAAGTCAGACGATGAATGATTGTGGAAAACTCTAAGTTATCATCAAGATGATTAATGAGAACGGCTCATCATGTTGATGCGATCGCTCAGTTGTCGTAAAGTTGTAGCTAGGGTGTGGTCTTTCTTTTGTAGTTGAGTAATTTTTTCACAACTATATAATACAGTTGTATGGTCTTTCCCACCAAATTCTTCACCAATTCGCGGTAAACTCAAATCTGTGTGTTGCCGCATCAAATACATCCCAATTTGACGCGTCCAGCTAATTTCCCTGCGTCGGGAGTTACCTTTGAGGTCTTCTATGGCAACATGAAAATGTTCAGCTATCACCTTGAAAATCGCCTCCGGTGTGGCGGCTATTTTCTCCGTTGGGGTTTCTAAGACTGGGGTAATATTTTCTACAGTCATTTGTAAACCCCAAATCGCAATGTAAGCTAAGGCTCTGGTTAAAGCTCCTTCTAATTCCCGAATATTAGAAGTGTATTTAGCGGCAATATACTCAATCACATCACGGGGCAACCTGATATTTTCATACTCAGATTTTTTTTGTAAAATAGCCATTCTTGTCTCTAAATCGGGCGACTGAATATCAGCAATTAACCCCATAGAAAACCGCGAACAAAGACGTTCTTGTAATCGCGGTATCTGGTTTGGGGGACGGTCAGAAGCAATCACCACTTGCTTACCAGCTTCATGTAACGTATTAAAAGTATGGAAAAATTCTTCTTGAGTATATTCCTTGCCTTCAATAAACTGAATGTCATCTACTAATAAAACATCAGCAGCCCGATAATGTTCTCGGAAACTCTGCATACTATCATTACGAATAGCTGTAATTAAATCGTTGGTAAACTGTTCTGTAGAAACATAAAATATCTTAGAATCAGGACAAATTTCTAAGCGATAATGTCCAATAGCTTGCATCAGGTGAGTTTTACCTAAACCGACACCACCACATAAAAATAAAGGATTAAACTCTCGCCCTGGATACTCCGCCACAGCTAAGGATGCGGCGTGAGCCATACGATTATTTGCACCGACCACAAATCGAGAAAATGTATACTTAGAGTTTAATTCTGTAGTTATTTGCTTCTTTTTATTAATAGTTTCCAAGGGAATATTTGGATGTGGTTTTTCCCAAGCAATGGCTGATTCTTCAAACTCACCAACTGTATCACCCTGAGCAACTTTAATAGCAATTTCTACAGGATATCCTAAAATATCTTGCACAACATTAGCAATAGTTTTAATGTAATACTTTTGTAACCAATTGCGAGCAAAAGGGTTAGGTGTGATAATCACCAAACAGTTATTATCTAACTGTTCCGCGCTAGCTGTTTTAATCCACGTTTCAAAGGTGGGACGGGATAATTCTATCTGTAAACGCTCTAATACCTGACTCCATAAACTGTCAATGGGCATTTCCATCATTTACCACCTGCGCTGCTAATCGTCACAATAAAGATATGGGCAAGCATCAAATTTGCTTGAGATGCTCTAGACCAGGAACCAGTTTTAAGTTGTAATCAGTTTGGGACATACCCGGTAGGCAAGATCCTAGCATTACCTGAGTAACACGGAGAAGTAAAGACACATGAAGAACACACAGGATAACAGTAAATTAAAAAATCTTCCTCTTGAGAGTTGGTTTCACCAAGGGGGAGTTAAGAGGATGAGGTTGATGTTACTGAGTGGGGTAGCTGTGGTTTCCTTGGGCGGTTGCGGTGTTTTACCCACTAAGTCTTTACAAACGCCAACAAATCCAGTCGAGTCTCAGACGACAGCCCAAAACACAAATGATACCAGTACGGTAGTTGCACCGCCAGCAATTATTTCCGCCTCTGGAGATCCCAATTTTGTGGTGCGAGTAGTGCAGAGGGTGGGCGGGGCTGTGGTGCGAATTGATTCGGCGAGAACTGTGACTGCTCGTGTACCGAATGAATTTAGTGATCCCTTTTTCCGGCGGTTTTTTGGTGAGGCTGTTCCCAGCCAGCCTAGACAACGGGTAGAAAGAGGTAGCGGTTCAGGCTTTATTATTAGTTCCTCTGGTCAGATTTTAACGAATGCTCACGTAGTAGACGGTGCGGATAAGGTGACAGTCACCCTCAAAGATGGCAGAACTTTTGATGGTAAAGTCTTGGGTGAAGATCCGGTGACAGATGTAGCTGTGATTGAAATTGATGCTAATAATTTACCGACTATATCTTTAGGCAACTCTGAGACTTTACAACCAGGGGAAGCGGTAATTGCTATTGGTAATCCACTCGGTTTAAATAATACGGTCACTTCTGGAATTCTCAGCGCGACAGGTCGCTCTAGTAGTGATATTGGTGCTAGTGATAAGCGTGTTGATTATATCCAAACAGATGCGGCGATTAACCCTGGTAATTCTGGCGGCCCTTTATTAAATGCTAATGCTCAGGTGATTGGGATGAATACAGCGATTATCCAAGGGGCGCAAGGTTTAGGATTTGCCATCCCGATTAATACTGTACAGAAAATTGCTCAGGAATTAATTACTCAGGGTAGGGTTGATCATCCTTATTTGGGAATTCAGATGGTGACACTGACACCAGAAGTTAAAGACAGAATTAATGATAGATTTGGCGATCGCATCAATATTACAGCCGAGCAAGGTGTCTTATTAGTCAGGATTGTACCGCGCTCTCCCGCCGCTATTGCCGGACTCAGACCTGGGGACGTAATTAAAAGTATTAATAATCAACCTGTTACCACAGTTGAACAAGTCCAAAAGCTAGTAGAAGATAGCCAAATCGGTAGACTTCTACCCGTTGAAGTTGAACGCAATGGACAGACAAGGCAAGTTGCTGTCCGTCCAGCACCTTTACCAGTAGATCGAGAAGGTTAATCATTAGTTATTAGTTATTAGTCATTAGTCATTAGTCATTGGTAAAAGTTCTTCTTCTCCGCTTCCGCCGCTTCCCCTACAACCCATTCAGGAGAGTTACAAATGACCAACTTACCGTCTATTATTCAAGTCGGGAATCCTACATTACGCCGCCAAGCTGCGCCGGTGGAGAATGTTCATGATCCCGCTATGCAAAAACTGATTGATGATTTAATTGCTACGGCTATTCAGGCTCATGGTGTGGGAATTGCTGCGCCGCAAGTGGCACAGTCTGATTGTTTATTTATTGTGGCTTCCCGTCCTAATCTCAGATATCCCCACGCCCCAACAATGGAACCAACGGCAATGATCAATCCTAGGATAGTGGCTCATTCGTCTGAGGTTGTGAAAGACTGGGAAGGTTGTCTGAGTGTTCCTGGTATCAGAGGATTAGTTCCCAGATATCAAGCGATCGCAGTTGAATATACCGACCGTTATGGCCAATTACAACAGCAAGAACTAACTGATTTTGTGGCTCGTATATTTCAACACGAATTTGATCATTTAAATGGTGTACTCTTTATTGACCGTGTAGAAAAACCTGCTGACATGATCACTGAGCCAGAATATCAAAAAATTGTATTCCACACTACATAATCAAAAATTCTTCTTAAGAATGATACCCAACAAGATTTTTCGATGTATACTTAACCTATTGTTAACCTCCATTCGGGTGTAGCTATCGAAATAAATGGCACAAACTATGATTAGTCGCGCAAGGTTAAGTCCTGACCTACCAAGGTTTTCTGACTTAACCTTGACCCAGCGTCACTACGATGCAATAAAAGTGAATACAAATAGCAGTAGAGTGGTAATACAGCCACAATTAGAACTCTCTGCTACGAGTATGCAAGTTGTACACGCAACCAATGGGCGCATACGTATTAAAGCGACTGATGGTAGTTTTAGCTCCAACGTCCAGAGTATCACCCAATACTTAGGCCAATATCCAGGCGTGAAAGAAGTGACTACAAATGAGCAAACAGGCACTATAGTAGTTAGCTTTGATCAGCAGCAAATCTCACTGTCACAGATGTTGGGAGTGTTGCAAAGATTAAATATTCCAACATCCCAAAATAGGCCGTTGTCTGATCCGTTTGCTGCTTGGAAATCGGTAGATTTTTGGAAAGAGCAGACAATATCTTTTATTCCCTTGATGACAGGGTTAGCTGTTACCAGTAGATTGGGAATTAGTGGATTAGCCTCGATTCCTGTCTATATGATGACCGCCGATGCTACTCGCAGGGTGATAGATTATCTCAAACCGCGCCTTGATGGATTAGCAAGCGGTAAGAGTGCAGATGCCGAGCATCAATCTGCAAATCCAGAAAATCAAACTTCTATTGTTAAAAAACATAGCGAGACAATCAAGTGGTCAGCCAAAGTGACCTATAGTGTGATACATCAGATACCGGGAAGGATTCGGTTTCACGTTCCAATGATAGCGAGCGATCGCGCCTATGCAATGCGGCTAGAAAGGGTATTGCAAACCGATAGTTTAGTCAAAAGCGTGCGAATTAATGTTGATGCTGCATCTGTGGCGATTACCTACAAGCCAAGCACAGAAATAGCTGTATCCCATTGGGTAAGTCTGATGGAATCGGCTTGGGAAACAACTAAACCTACAGTTGCCGTCAGTACCACAGCAAAACCAACACCGTCAACAACAGTATCTATATCTGAACCGGAAACAGAGAATCAACTAACTCAGTCAACAGATGCAACAATATCTGCATCGGATGGCAAAACTATATATATCTCTAGTTGGTGGGCTGATATGAAGGCTCCAGCACTGTCTTATTCTCTAGCCATTATGGCGAACTTACCGTTGTAATTATTTCCCGACTCAGGAATACTGGAGGAATCAAGATGGAAGATTCTGCATCATCATCAGACTCTGTTCCCCGACCTAAACCCGAAAATTGTACACATCCCACAGCAGTAACTTATAGTATTACTGTTGCCCTACCGGGACAGGTGACTTTCTGCGTACCCAGGATTAGTGAAGATTCAAACTACCTGCAACGACTCCTCAAGTTGCTAAAACAGGAAACTGGGATCATCACTCAAGAAGTTAATGCAGAGACGGGATCAGTTGTGATTAGCTACAAGCTAGGGTTAAAGTCTGATTTGGCAATGCGATCGCATCTGGCTAATTTACTGCAAGCAGCTGATTATGCAGAAGTCAAACCAGAGATTGCAGATTTTCCGCCTCAGCCTAGTCTTCACCCCTTAACAATTGAACCACCTACGACAGTAGCCTGTAACATCGTTCATGCTATTCCCGGACGAGTGCGGTTTCATGTACCGCAAATCGCATCAGATCCAGCTTATGTTGAACGTTTAGAGGCTGTATTACAAGCAGATCCAGTAGTTAAAAGTGAACGAGTTAATCGAGATGCCGCATCAGTTATCATTACCTATCAACCTCAAATGTTCCGCAATTCTCACCAACAAATGCCAAGGGTGTATACAGCAGCAGTCCCGTATCTTACGCATCTGATTCAACTGGCGGGGATCACTGCTGAGGCTGACATCAATTAATAAAAAAAACAAATCTGCATTCAGTTATCTGATCTCTTCAGATAGGGGAGAGTGCTGATAGTGAAAGGGCAAAATTTTTTGGGCCTAGGGGTACTTATTTTGTTTTTTTACGGAAAAAACTACGGCTTTACACAAGTTTATTCATCGTTTCAGGGATTAATCAATGGCAAAAACCACCGTTCAACTAGCGTCACCCGTTGCTCCTCAATCTTTAGAAGTGGTAGAAGTACAAAATGAGGAAGCGTCTGTAACTTCCATAGCTGCTTATCAGACAGACGAAAAACAACTTGGCAAAGTGACTGCAACTACTACCAAGCAGATTCCTCCTGTTACCTATAGTATTGTCCATGCAGTTCCGGGGAGGTTGCGGTGGCGTGTGCCTCGGTTGCGCTACGACGCTGACTATGCACAGCGTCTTTTAGCTTTACTAGAAGCTGATACCCTGATGACAAATGTCAGAATTAAACCGGCGGCGGCTTCTTTAGTTGTTACTTATAAAGTAAGTACAATTACGGATGCAAAAATGCGATCGCGCCTCGCTTGTCTGATTGTGGCTGCTAGTGATCTCGACATCTTACCACTCAACACTAAGCATTCATTAGCCACAGCCGATGAGGCAGAAAAATCCAGGACGGGATTGCAACTTTCCATGTTAGCCACTGGTTTAGCAGTGCTGGGTGGGTTGGGAGTATCGATTCCCCCGATGTTGACGACGGGTACTATTGCCTTAGCCACATTACCTGTAGTGCAGAGAGCATTGGCAGGAATTGTGACTCAACGTAAACTGACTATCGACTTTTTAGATTTTATTGCGATCGCCATTACCACCGTTCAAGGGCAGTTTCTCACCCCCGCCTTGATGTTAAGTTTAATTGAGATTGGGGAAAATATCCGCGATCGCACGGCGCGCGCTTCCAAAATGCAAACCCTAGATTTATTAAATTCCCTAGGACAATTTGTGTGGGTAGAACGGGATGGGGAAAAAGTGCAAATCCCCATCCAACAAGTCAAACCAGGGGACACAGTGATAGTTTATCCAGGGGAACAAGTACCCATAGATGGCAGCATCATCAAAGGTAAGGCACTCCTAGATGAACAAAAACTGACAGGTGAATCTGTGCCGATTTTGAAAACCAAAGGACAAGCGGTGTTTGCTTCTACCTTAGTACGGGAAGGACGAATTTACATCCTGGCGGAACGGGTAGGCAACGACACCCGCGCCGGACAGAGTATTAAATTAATGGCAGATGCGCCTGTCCATGATACCCGCATGGAAAACTACGCCATCAAATTTGCAGAAAAAGCTGTTTTACCAACTTTGTTACTAGGGACAGCCGTATTTGCACTGACACGGAACCCAGCACGAGCAGCCAGCGTGTTGAGTCTGGATTTTGCCACCGGGATTAGAGTCTCAATCCCTACAACTGTGTTAGCCGCACTCAGCTATGCAGCCCGTCAAGGAATTCTCATCCGTAGCGGTCGCGCCTTAGAACAACTAGCAGAAGTTGATACAGTAGTATTTGATAAAACCGGCACACTCACCCAAGGGGAAGTATCGGTAATTGCGGTAGAGAGTTATCACCCAGAGATAGGGAGCGATCGCATTTTAGCCATAGCCGCCGCCGCCGAACAGCGTTTAACACATCCAGTAGCCGAGGCGGTGATTCGTTACGCAGAAGCGCAAAAAGTCGCCATTCCCAGCCGTAGCAAGTGGGATTATCAACTCGGTTTAGGTGTCAAAGCCGAAATTGATGGCGAAACGGTTTATGTAGGGAGCGAAAGATTTTTACGTCAGCAAGAGATTAACATGGAGCCGCTTAACGGCAACGGTAGTAAAGCCACCTCGGTAATTTATGTTGCCATTAACGGACAACTTCAAGGTAGAATAAAGTATAGTGATATTCTCCGCCCAGAGAGCCGGGAAGTCATCTCCCAACTCATGACAGTAGACGGCGTGGAGGTGCATATGCTGACTGGGGATAACAAGCGAACCGCGCAAGCTGTAGCGACTGAATTGGGAATTGCGCCCAGCCATACCCACGCAGAAGCTTTTCCAGAACAGAAAGCAACCGTAGTCCGTCAACTGCACGAACAAGGTAAGACAGTTGCATTTGTCGGGGATGGAATCAACGATTCCCCAGCTTTAGCCTACGCCGATGTTTCCATATCCTTCGCCCACGGTTCAGAAATCGCCCGCGAAACAGCAGATGTGGTGTTAATGGAGAATGACTTGCATGGGATATTAGAGGCGATCGCGATCGCGCGTCAAGCCAAGCATTTAATTCGACAAAACACCAGTATTGTGGCTCTTCCTAACTTAGCGGCATTAATGGTAGCAACGTTGTTTGGTTTGAACCCCTTAGCAGCAACCGTAGTCAACAACGGCTCTACCATCGTGGCTGGAGTCAACGGCTTACGTCCAATTCTCAAACATTCAGCGAAAAAAGCTCTACCATCAGGGAGATGAGATAGCGAATCTAGCAAGATTAGGCTAGAAAGCTTTAATAAGTACAATTTTTCAGATTCAAATTACCGGAGGAATTAATTATGGCACCTAGAATTACTGACTTTGTAGAAGAAGCTGGCGCGCCTGGTGTAATCGCTGGGATTGGTGCTGTGCTGCTAGCTCCCGTTCTCCTACCTGTAGTAGCGGGAATTGGGAAACCCATAGCCAAGTCAATCATCAAAGGTGGAATTGTTGCCTACGAAAAAAGCAAAGGTGCTTTTGCCGAACTCGGAGAAACTTGGGAAGATATCGTTGCAGAAGCCAAGGCGGAAATAGCAGAAGCTAAAGAAACACCAGCCTTTGAAGCTAGCAGCACCACCATCGATACTGCTGATAATGCTGTGTAAATTAGTCATGGGTAATTGGTAATTGGTTTTTCCTATTATCAATTACTTATACTGTTGAAATTATCTGACAAATCTAGAGACGTTGCAGGCAACGTCTCTATACATTCGTCCATTTGCTTTTAAAATCTGCAAATTTAGAGCAAATTGCCACCAGATATCATACAGATTCATCCGCGTACCCTACGGGTTCGCGTAGCGTCTCTGTTCGCAGAGCGTCCCGTAGGGAAAGAGAAGCAAGCTATATCCGCGTGCATCTGCGTTCATAAATTAATTAAATAAACAATCAAAAAGCTTAAATTCGGAGGATGGTTTGATGTTAACAAATAACCACGGCAATCTGACCACAATGCCTAAATTAACCCAAAAAATTAACTTTAAAACACCATCCCAACCAATATCTATATCTACAAAAATTATCAGTGATACCCCAGGTAGACTAAGGTTGAGAATTGCCCATGCTCACCGTCAGCCTGAAATCATGCAACACATTGCTAATGCACTAGCAGCCCAACCTACTATTCAAGCAGTCAGGACTAATATTCATCATGGCAGTATTGTGATTAAACATGATGGGACAGATGAAAGCTTAAAAGATGTGCTGGCAACACTAGAAGATTTAGGGATAATTTTTGCAGAAACTACAGCAGGTAATACTGAAGCTGCAACGACTGTAGCCAGTGCAGTTGTAGATTGGAATAAACAAGTCAAACAAGCAACTGATGGCGTGGTTGATATTCGCTTTCTCTTTCCCTTGGGACTGAGTATTTTAGCGGTGAGACAGTTAATAATTAAAGGTTTGCAGTTGGAAATTATTCCCTGGTATGTGTTGGCTTGGTATTCCTTTGATAGTTTTATTAAACTGCATGGAATTACACCACAAAAGCCTAGTGCTGAGTCGGGAGAGTCGTAATTGGGGACTGGAAGGTATTGGGGACTGGGTAAAAGTTTTTCTTCCTCCGCTTCCTCCGCTCCCCCTGCCTCCCCTGCTTCCTCATCTCCCCTACTCCCCTACTCCCCTACCTTAACTAAAAGACGCGATGCTGTAGAGAAGGCATCTGACGACGGACTTGTTCTAGACGTGAGGGATTAATTTCTGCGATCGCCACTCCCGGTTTATCACCTGCATCAGCTAAAATTGTCCCCCAAGGGTCAATGATGACTGCGTGTCCGTGGGTGAGACGACGACCATAATTATTACCTGTTTGTGCGGGGGCAATTACATAGGCAGTATTTTCAATGGCTCTAGCTTGTAATAATACTTGCCAATGGTCTTTACCTGTAAACGCAGTAAAGGCAGCAGGTACAAAAATGATATCTACACCCTTAGTTGATAGATGGCGATAGAGTTCAGGGAAGCGGACATCATAGCAAATAGACACCCCGATATTGCCAAAATTTTCCGAGAAATGCACGGGGGGTAATTGCTCACCGGCGACAACGGTACTAGATTCACGGTAAGTGTTACCGTCAGGAACGTTGACATCAAACAAGTGTACTTTGTTGTAGCGGGCTAGTTCTTCGCCATTGGGATCAACTAGAATTGTCCTATTATAGACCTTGCCTGTATCGCCTACGGGTACAGGAAAGCTACCGCCTAGAAGGGTAATTTGGTAGCGTTGCGCCATTTTCTTAATAAAGATTTCACTTTCATGGGCGATCGCTTCTGCTTGTGCCAGTTTATCCTTTTCTTCCCCCATAAACGAGAAATTTTCTGGCAAACCCACCAATTCCGCACCCTGGCGCACAGCTAAATCAATTAATTCTTCGGCTTGTACCAAATTCTTTTGTAAATTTGGCAAACTTGTCATTTGAATAGCGGCGGCTAAATAAGACTTCATAGACTTAAAAAACAGTGTAGTTGTGTGAGATAGATACTCAAATATACCGTTACTTCAATATCCGACAAAGGGGGCAAGGGGGCAAGGGGGGCAGGGGGATGAGGGGGATGAGGGGGATGAGGGGGATGAGGGAGACAAGGGAGAACTTTTATATTCCCAATCCCCAATCCCCAATCCCCAATCTCCTATACTCAAGTTAGCTTGTGATCAAACCTTGATTAACTGGCGCGATGATAGATACTCGTATTTTTATCCAAACTTTTATTGCAGTGTTTGTCTTAGCAGATGCCATAGGCAATGTACCAGTGGTTTTAGCTTTAACTAAGGGTATGGAAGCAGAAGACAGAAATAAGGTAATTGATAAGGCGGTGATTGTAGCGATCGCAGTTCTGCTAACATTTGCCTTTGCTGGACAATATATTTTGACTTATTTAGAAATTAGCATGGGTTCGTTGCGCGTAGCTGGCGGGCTGTTATTGCTGTTAATCGCCTTGCAAATGCTGCGGGGAGAACTGAATACACCAATTACCGCACAAGGGCGGGATGTCTCGATTACACCTTTGGCTTTGCCATTGCTGGCAGGGCCGGGTACAATCACGACAGTGATGTTGTTAATGTCCAAATCCCACAGTCCCCATCTGGCTGTAGTGTTGGGGGTTGTGGGGGCGATGTTTGTGACTTGGTTGATTTTGCGCTTGGCAAATAAAATTGATAGTTTGATTGGCGTGGAAGGTGGGGTGATTGTCACTCAGCTTTTAGGTTTTCTGTTGGCAGCTTTGGCTGTAGAGATTGGTAGTACAGGGATTCGAGAATTATTTTTACAGTAGACACTGCATATTTACATAGTGTTGCTGTTGTCCGTAAAACTTGCCAAGATAGTTGTTAATTTTAATTGATAGTGCAATTCGAGGTTATTCAACTATATGGTAGTTAACTCTAACAGACTACTGGTGCAACATCGAAAAATCAAGCAATTATTTTGGGGAATTTTCCAGCGAACTTTTGCACCTTTATGTGGTATTGCTAGCATTTTAATATTTTGGTATCTAATCAGCCTTACTCCTAATACATCTTTACCTTCTCCGTTGGCAGTAGTGAGCAACACTTGGGAATTAATTATTAATCCATTTTTTAATTATGGTGGCTTGAATAAAGGTTTTTTTTGGTTGATTCTTGCTAGCCTCAAACGAGTGATATTTGGTTATTTGATAGCTGTGGTGATTGGCATTCCCATAGGTTTTTTGATTAGCCTAAATAAATTTTTAAAAGACGCTATAGACCCCATCATCCAGTTTTTACGTCCTGTTGCACCTTTGGCGTGGCTACCTTTAGCACAGGCTATATTTCTCAAACCTAATCCCTCAGCTATCTTCGTGATTACTATTACTGCGATTTGGCCGATTATTATTAATACGGCTTTGGGTGTGAAAATGATACCCAAAGATTATATCAATGTTGCCAAAATCTTAGAACTATCATTTTTAGAAAACTTTTACAAAATCCTCATACCTGCAACATTGCCATATATTTTTACAGGTTTAAGAATTGCGCTTGGTCTTTCTTGGTTAGCGGTTGTAGCGGCAGAGATGTTACTATCTGATGATGGACTAGGCTTTTTCATTGTGGATGCTTACAATAATTCTAATATTAGTGAGATTATATTGGCGATTATATATCTAGGCTTTGTGGGTCTGAGTCTAGACAAAATTATGTCTTATCTAGCTTTTAAATTTACACCACAAGAATAGTTGTGGTACAGCAATAATTTACAGTTAAAATAACACCAACATCAGTTGGCTAAAATATAGGAGAATTTTTCCAATGGATAACTTTGTCCAAATTCATAGTATCAATAAAGAATATCCTGCGCCAAATGGTGAGAAAAACATCATTCTTCAAGATATCAATTTAGAAATTCGGCAAGGGGATTTTATTTCTTTAATTGGTCATTCCGGTTGTGGTAAATCTACTTTACTGAATATTATCGCCGGGATGGAAAAGCCTTCTGGGGGTTATGTAGAAGTAGATGCTACAAGAGTCAAACGTCCAGGGGTAGAACGGATGATGGTATTTCAAAACTATTCGCTTTTACCTTGGTTAAGTGCTTGGGATAATGTGGCTTTAGCTGTGGATAAGGTATTATCTCATAAGCCTAAAGCTGAACGCGATCGCATCATCGCTACTCACTTAGAAATGGTTGGTTTAAAAGATGCAGCCCACAAAAAACCAGGACAACTTTCTGGAGGCATGAAGCAAAGAGTAGCCCTCGCCCGTGCTTTAGCAATTAAACCGAAACTGTTGCTGTTAGATGAACCTTTTGGGGCTTTAGATGCCCTCACCCGCAAATCTTTACAAACGGAATTAATGGATATTTGTAATCTGGCTCATATTACAACTATTATGGTGACTCATGATGTAGATGAAGCCTTGTTACTTTCTGATCGCGTGGTAATGTTGAACAATGGCCCGGCTGCTACCATTGGTCAAATTTTAGATGTACCCTTTGGTCGTTCTCGAATTTTATCAGATATTGTAGACCATCCCCTTTATCATGACCTACGTCATGAATTACTAAATTTTTTACATCATCAACAACAAGCTCAATATAAAGCAGTAGCAAGGATACCTGTTGGGAAAACATCTACATAAAAAATCAAAAGTTTTGGCTATAAAAAACAGGGCTTGTCTCTTAATATTCAGTTAAAATATGGCACAATTTACGAGAAGAAATTTTTTAACGGTTGGTGGTGCGGCGTTATTATCAACAACTCTTAGTCATCGTTCTCCAGCTATCCCATCTCCAACAAGTTTGTATGCTGCTTATAGTGATGCGCCAGAAATTACAGGGGCAAAACTCGGTTTTATTCCTGTTACCAGTTCTTGTCCGTTGATTGTAGCGAAATCCAAAGGATTTTTTGCTAAACATGGAATGCCAAATGTAGAAGTGTTAAAACAACCTTCTTGGGCAGTGATGCGTGACAAACTGATGTTAGGTTCAGATAATGAAGGTTTGGATGGCGCACATTTGCTATTTCCTATGGTGTATTTAATGGCCACTGGTGAAATTAGCTATGGGCGTAAAATTCCGATGTATATTTTGGCTCGGTTGAATGTAAACGGGCAGGGTATTTCTGTTAGCAATGTTTATCAAGATTTAAAACTTGGGCTAGATAGTTCTTCACTCAAGTCAGTGTTTGCCAAAAAAAGTTTAGCTGGCGAAAATATACGCTGTGCTATACCGTATCGTCGGGTAACTGGTGACTTTTTTATGCGTTGGTGGTTAGCTTATGGTGGGATTGATCCTGATAGGGATGTATCATTGATTGTAGTGCCACCACCGCAAATGGTAGCTAATATGCGTGGTGGTTCGATGGAGGCTTTTTGTGTGGTAGATCCTTGGCATCATCGCTTGCTCAAACAAGGAATTGGTTACTCTACCGTTACCAGTGGAGAGTTATGGCATAATCATCCAGAAAAGGCTTTAGGAATGCGTGCTGAATGGGTTGATAAACATCCGAAAGCGGCGAAGGCTTTATTAGCGGCAGTTTTAGAAGCTCAAATCTGGTGCGATCGCCCGGAGAATAAAGCCGAATTATTTCAGATTTTATCACAACGGCAGTGGATTGGAGTCCCCAGTGAATTTGTGCGCGATCGCCTCTTGGGTAAGTTCGATTATGGTAATGGGCGCGTAGTCGAAAATAGCCCCCATGCGATTAAATTCTGGCGGGAAAATGCTTCTTATCCCTATAAAAGTCATGATTTATGGTTCTTTATTGAAGATATGCGCTGGGGTAATCGTTCAAAAGAATTTAATCCCCAACCCATCATTGATGCAGTTAATCGGGAAGACTTATGGCGAGAAGCTGCTCAAATCATCGGGCAAGAAACAGCTATTCCCGCTAGCACATCTCGCGGGATAGAAAAATTCTTTAACGGCTTAGAGTTTGACCCGGAAAATCCCCAAGCTTATCTCAATGCTGCCAAAGTTCGGAATGTTCATAAATTCTAACTAATTAGCTATACTTGATATGAGAATAGATACATAAAGTAATAAATTGCAAATAAGATTAAGTATTGCAAAGCTGTCTGAAAAACTATTGCTTATGTTGTCAATATATTGAGAAAATGAGGCAAAGAAGCTGATAAGCATTAGAGTAGAACAACAAAGAGAAATTGACTCAAAAAGGAGTCGAATATTATGGCTATTACCAAAATGCTGGCTAGCATCACTCAGTATATTTCTGAAGCCGTAATGCGGATCTTTGGCCCTTCTGATGACGCTTATCCTACAATTGGTGTACAACCTTTTACGGGTGAGCCTTACAAGAAAGGTATAGCCGAGATTTGGTGAATAATCTTGCAACGAGTCAACTGTCATCAACTCATCAACTGAACAGATGCACATGAATAAATTATCTGTGTGCATCTGTGTTTTTTTTCAGAGTCTTCAGGCTGTTAAACTAGCTAAAGTCTGTAAATCTGGAACTTGTAAATCAGGTTCACCTTCAGATGGAATGGTAGCACCATAACCTATTTTACCTACTCGACGATTTACCCAAACTGTTGATATTCCTAATGACTTGGCGGGAATAATATCATGATACACACTAGCAGCAACGTGCAGTATTTGTTCTTTTGGTAAGCCTATTCTCTCCAGTGCTTGTCTGAAGTTGTTTAATGAGGGTTTATAACTTTTTACCTGCTGTGCTGTAATGACTTGAGCAAATTTAACCTGTAATTTCTCAGCCGAGAAAGCGAACAAATCATCATCTACATTTGAGATAATTACTAACTGAAACTTTTGCTGGAGTAATTGCAATGCGGCGACAGTATCCGCAAAAGGTTGCCAATGTTGCAACGAGTCAGCGAGGGAATTTAGTTCATCGGTTGTTGGTTGAAAGCCAAATCTTTCGCCAAAGTTTTGGACGACTCCTTGTAAAACTTCTCGATATGTAATATATTCCCCCTTTTCCTGTTCTGATTCTAATTCCGCGAAAGTTTCTAAAATAGCATTTTCAGTTAAATTAATCTTGTGATTATTTAAAAGCGGTTTAATCGCTGTTAGTATTCCTGTTTCCCAGTCAATAAGTGTACCGTAGCAGTCAAAAGTTAAAGCTTGATAATGATTAAAGTCAATCATAAGTTTAATTTTATTAATTAGTTATTAACAGAAATAGATTACCTGTATAGCAATAATATCACAGAAAAGCTTAACCTAAATTTGTCCTATTTTTAACTTCTTCTTTGCCTATGGTGTGTTCCTTCGTCAGAAGATTGTGGGGTAACAATTTCAAAACACTTTAAATCATTCAACATAGCTAAATTAGTGAAGCTAGAGATTTACATCTACCACCTTGATTTTAAGTTATTCCGCAGAGACTGACTTTGTTTGTCTAGTCGTTCTGGTTGGTTGTTTGTGGTGTTTTCTTACTTGAGGAGTCTAAATGCTTGAGGCTGTCGCTATTGCCTGGTTACTATTGTTTTTTGGTGATTTTTTATCGACATTTGTTTATCATGTTCCTGAACACGTTTTTGGTAGTCTCCACCTGAAAACACACCATTCATGGAAGAAAGATTTTCGTCATTATGCAATTTTAACATGGAATTTTCAGGTGCTTTTAGATGGTGTTTTAGGTGCTGTACCTTATCTAATAGTAGCTGTATTTCTGTGGTCTTTCTCTCCCATAGGTGTTATCTTGGGTTTATTATTGGGACAGTTTCATGTGTGGTGGAGACATATCACTGTGTTAGGTTGGGAAACTCCCAAAGTCGTCAATTTCCTCTGCCAAATTCTATTTATCACTACTCCTGAAAGACACTGGTTACATCACCAAAAAACTAATCTAGGTTTTGGCGATATTTTCACGTTTTTTGAACAACCTGCACAGATTTGGTTACGCTGGTTACGGCTGTTAAGATTACATCTGCGTTACTCGCGTATTTAACTGAATACCCCAAATAAATGATGTAGAGACGTTGCATGCAACGTCTCTACATCCACGAATAAAGCGCATCTTAATCTAACGAATGGTTTTACCATTTAGAATAAGGCTGTTGCACTAAATAACTATTATAATACCGGCGATCGCCTGAAACTTCCTCTCCAATCCAATCAGGTATTTCAATTTCTTGTGCTGCATCAGTTAGTTCAACTTCTGCTAATATTAATCCTTGATTTTCTCCGGCAAATTCGTCTACTTCCCACACTAAACCGTTATAATTTATCTTATATCTGGTTTTTTCAATTAAAGGACGCACACATAATGTATCTAACATTTCTTGAGCATCTGCTAAAGGAATGGGATACTCAAACTCAGCACGGGAATAGTTAACAGTTTTGCCTTTAATTGTTAAATAACCTTGATTTCCGGCAACCCGCACACGTACAGTTACCCCCTGTGTAGGGATGTATCCTTGACGATATAAAACACCTTCACCTAGTTGTCGCCAACTATCATTTTTAAGTAAAAATTTGCGTTCAATTTCTTTTCCCATGTCTGCATTGCCAGTTCAACAAGTATATTATTTCATCTTCCACGAACTGGTGCTAACTCTATTCACAGTTACCACAGTTAACTGTATTCGTAAACAGTGGCAAGGATAAAAGGCGGATTTACTATCATAGCATCCGCCTACTGTAACAAACAACAACACTATGAACTCAATCATCATTGCAGGTGTTGCATATTTTTGAAATAGCTTAAATGCAAATTTAACATAATTGTAATGAAACATTTGCATCAAAGGGCGGTTTACTGTGTTGTTTTAATGACAAATTAATTAACGTCTACGTGATTTAACCAGTTTTTTTAAACCTCACCCCTAACCCCTCTCCGACGCGGAGAGGGGAGGTTTAATTGTATGGAGTCGGTTAGCTGACTGATATCATTCAATTTGCAGGGTAGAACTGGCTGAACGTCCAAATTCCTCTGGTGTATACTGCAAATGTACCTCAGCACCAGGCCAGAGGAATGTACCGGGAGTCACAGAACGGACTAAGTAATGTAAACTATAAACTCCTGGTTCTAGGTGGTCAGCATAGGCGATAATGCGATCGCGGTAGATATTGCGATAACCAAGCTGCCAACTATCGGCTTGTGCTTGTAATGCGGCTGTTGCAGTTTGAAAACTCTGGTCTACAGCTTCAAATCCTGCTGGTAATGGGTCTTTAATGACTATATGATTAACTGGATGGTCTGCAATTATTTCTAACCCAATATCAAACACCTGTCCACTGTTGACATTTAAAGGTTTATCAAAAGCATAAATCCCAGTTTTTTGTAAAGGCTGAGTTTCACCAACTTTGCTAATAGCTTTTGTCACCCGTAAACCGTTAAATCTCCCTGGTTGGTTTCCTGGTAAACGATAATTATAAGCTACTAAATAATGTAACTTACCATTACCAGATTTTTGCAGTGTTAAATCATGACGACCACGGGGTAATTTAGTCATCGGCACATTTAACTGTAAGCTAGGATTATCATAACCATTAAAGCGATTTTCTCCGATTTTCTTACCAGCTAATTGTACTGTGGCTAAAAAGTTGGGTGGTGTCGGTTGTAGTTGACTATATTCCACCAAAGCTGTTAATGCTTGGGCATTATTATAGTTAGTTTGCCATGTACCATCCCGTCGTTGTGCTAATAAACTCTGCACTAATTTATCGATGACTTCCGGTTTACTTTGTGCGGCGATAAATAACCTTAAAGCCTGTGCTTGTGCGGTGGTATCTGAACTCATCCATCCCCAACTAGATGGTAAACTAATCACGGCTGTTCTCCCAGTTTCGTAGATATTTTCTTGCAACTGGTTTAACATTTGTTGTGCTTCATCTTGCCATTCGGGAAATTGTGATAAATACCGCGCTAGTTTGATTTGGGTGACGATATCAAAGTTATTACGCTGTTGATAAATATCACCTAAGAAACTATTGCGTTTATCTCCGAGTTCGGCTAAAGCAATTAAAGCATTGAGTTGTAATTGAGTTCTACATAATTTCTGTTTACAAAAGTCATATTGTCCAGGGTTCGCCAAGACTTGCTGCAAATATTTCTTTAACCGAGATAGCATGACAGCATCTACCCCATTGGGGAAGGTTTCCTTGGTTTTTGTTAAAGATTCAGCAGCGTAAGCAGCAACCCAAGGGTCTGATTTTTCTTGTCCTGGGAAGGCTGCAAAACCACCGTCGGCGAGTTGCAATTTTTGTAATTGAGTTATTGCTTGATTTGCCTGTTGTTTAGGGTTAAATTCTGCAAAACTTTGGCTATATTTTTGGGCTAAAATTTGCAGGTTAGCGGCAATCATTAACTGACTCGCCGCAGGTTCAGCGAAGGGTAAATCATCATCACCTAATACTTGTTTAGCTGGTGCTTTAATTTCTGGTATTAAGGTACTCGCTATTTGAATATCTAAACCGCCAGCTTCCGGGTAAACATTTTTATCAACATTCAGAGGAATTTTGACTTGTTTATCAGTCACCCCTGTTTCTACAACTTGTTCTGTCACCTCCAAAGGTTTGACTTCTAACGGTACGGCAAAAGCATCGGCGGCGGTATTATTTAACTGGGTGGTAAAGCGGACTTGTGTTATACCAACAGTCTCAGCCACCATTGGAAAGCGATAAGCTTGAGTAGTTGCTTGTGTTTTGGTTTGTAATTTGGTAGTTGTCGGGTTTTTCTCAGCAAACTTGAGAGTACCGTTGAGTTCGCCGTTAATTGTTAAGTTTCCTGAAGTGCCAGTGTTATTGGTGACAGATAAACCAGCGAGGATGCGATCGCCTGGACGGGCAAACTGTGGCAAAATAGCATTAGTCAACAGTGGTTTAGTAGTGATAAACGTCGCCTCACCATTCCCAAACCGCAAATTACCATCAGTAGCGACAACCATCACCCGCCATGTAGTTAAGTCATCCGGTAATTTAAAACTTATCTGTGCCTTACCAGCAGCATCGGTGACAACAGCACCATTATAATAAGCCAAAGCTTGAAAATCTGTACGGACGCGGGTATTAGCTGCACCTGCGGAAAAACCGCCACCATAACCCCAGCCTTTAGGTTTAGCGACATCTTGGGGTTGTATAATCACATCAGGACGATTATCACTAAAGCGGGTAGATATTGGCTGTTCTGCATAAACAGTATCTACCAAATTTGGCGGACGATAACCAGACAATTGTAATACTGCTTCATTCACCACCATCACAGTTAATTGTCCTTGGGTGGGGTTATTTTGCTTATCTTTCAATTCTAATTGTACCGTTGCTTCTGTTCCTGGTGCGACTGATGTCTGCAATGGCGTAACTTGCACATTTAAATATTTAGCTTGCAAGTTAACTTTAAACGGCGTAAATCCAATTTTAACTAATTTATCTAAACTTCCCGGTTCTACTTGATTAAGAGGTGCGCCTTGTCTAACTAACACAGCTTCAACTGCTGCATTCGGTAACATTTCTGGAGTGACTTGAAACTGAATTTGTGGCGCACCACCGGAAACTTTAGTTAATTGTTGATAGATGGGTTTATCTTTGATGACAGCAAAGAATAACTCTGCATCTGGGTAAGGAGATTGAATTAAAGCCGTAGCAATTTCACCGGGTTGATACTCTTTCTTATCTAGTTTAACTTCTAAACGGTTCTGTTCTTCCGAACCCCAATAAACTGGATTATTTCCTGTCACCCAAATTTGGGCATCTGTCGCTGTTAATTCCTCATTACTATTACTAAAATTAGCGCGAATGCGATACGAACCTGACTCTGGTGGTGTTAAATTAACAATTTGGGGACTATCAGCAGATGTAACTTCGGCTTTGGCGACTGTTGTATATTCAACTTGATTTTTAGCAGTGCGACTACCTTCGACTAACTGCGTCACATTACTATATTTCATCTGTTGTAATTCTAGCCGCACCCGTTGATTATTTATTGGTTTTCCTGTAGGTTCAGTCACAATGACTTCTACAGGAAAAGCTTTCCCAGCTTCGGCGATGAAATTAGTTTTTAAACCAATCAACCGATTACTTGGTAAAGCTGTAAAAGTTTGAGAATTAGCCACAGATAAATTAGAAACATCTGCGACTTGTACATCCACAGTGTAAGTCATAGGATAAGGTAAATCTTTCGCCACCGTTACCGTTTGACTGGTTGTACCATTAGCATCTAACTGAGTGTTAGTCTGTAAAACATCACTAGGAACAGCAGGACTTTCTTCCGGCCATAACCATTGTCTACCAAAACTAAATTCTTGCCAACCTTTCGGGATAAAATTCTCTTGGCGACGAGTCACAAAATACTTAGCTTCTCCTCCCTCGACAGGCGCACCAAATACATAATTACTCGTTGCTTGCGCTGCGACTTTTTCACCGACTAAGGCGAATTGTTTATCTAAATCGAGTTCAACTTTAAAATTCGGTGGTTTAAATTCAGCGACTCGCAACTCTCCCGAAATTTCTCTACCATCTTTACCCTTGGCTTGGATTGTATAATAACCCAAGGGTTGATTTTTATTGATGGGTAACTCTAGGGAAAATGTCCCAAATTCGTTGGTGGTTTTAGTACCTAAACCTGTCTTTTGTCCATCAGGATTGATTAAACTGACTTGGTAGACTGCATTTTTATCTTGTTGAAGACTGCCATTTTCTAAATAGTCAGCAAACCCAGTTAACCAAGCTTTTTCTCCTGGTTGATATAACTGCCTATCTGAGAATATCACACCACGAGATACAGGTTTATCATCTGCCCAACCCGCATCAATACCATAACCATAAACACCACTATATTCTTCGGTTCTCGCAAATGCCCAATCTTGATTTTCACGGGCGATAACTAATAACTCTGGTGATTTGACAAATTTATTATTGTTCTGATAACATTGCTGTAAATCTTGACGCTGAAGCCTTAAGTTTCCATCATTATCTGTTTTACCAGTAGCGCAAGGTTGTACAGGGTCACGATATTTAGAATTTAAACTTAATTGATAAATTTCTATAGGCGAATTCGGCACAGGTGAACCATCACTGAGATGATTCACACGAATTAAACCAGAGTCAGGAAACCATTGACTAAATACACCTAAATTTGTTAACTGTACTAACCCGTAAGTTGTCGGTTCGCGCCACAATTCTTTACCATTTTCCTGATATTTATTCGTGCGGGCTTGCACTCCATAAGCTAACATTCCTGTAGCACCATCAAGTTTTTCTCGTAGTGGTACTGTAACATCAACTTGCTGATTTTTCTTAGCTGCAATTTTAAAGCTTTGCCATGTCTTTGGTTTGGGTAATAAATCATTTTCATTACCTTGGGGATAAGCACCTCTGGCGTAAACTAAATCTGTAGGTTGCACCACACGATAGGCAGCTTTATATTGTGACTCTGGTAAATTAACGGTACTAATATTTAATTGTAAATTCTGTCCAGATGGGAAAATATGTAAATCTGAGGGAACCCAAATATCACCAGCTAAATCACCTGTATTATATTTGAGATTGACGGGTTTACCCAAGCTTTGTCCAAATTTATCTTTGAGATTTGCGCCTATAGTAATTGTATAGTTAGTGGCTGGGTTTAAAGCATAGGGGTTAATGGTGACATATCTATCTTCCTCCCCAATTTGCAGCAGTCTGGAAATATCTCTTGGTGCAGGTTCGATTTTAATATTTTCTCTAGCTGAGTCGGCTACTAATATATTGTTAAATTCTAATTGCGGTGTACCTTTAACAAATCTGCCATAAGTTCCACCTGCGTCTGGTTGTCCGTAATAATTAATTTGTTTAAATGCTAAAGGTGAATAAGTTGCCAATTTACTAACATATTCTTTTTCTGTGGGTAAGTTACCATCTGCGGGTAAGATACCGGGTGAAAATTCAAGGCGGTAATTGGTGGCTTTTTCTAAGGTTTGTTGAGGATATAAATTATAAACCCAGTTACGTGTAGAAGGGTCAAATTTTTCTAAAGGGTCTTGTGTTTCTTTAGGTTTTTCTGCTTTGGCTAATGCTATTTTAAAATTAAGGCTTTTATTTTTACCTTCAGGGATTAATTTCAGATGTTCTTGTACAGAATTTAAGTTAAGTTCTGTGTTGGAGGTAAATTGTAGTTTTGGTTGTAAATCTACTGGTTGTGTTTCTGCTGGTTCTACTGGGTTTACTCCGGGTAAGTTAGTGATTTCAATGGGTTCGGTGTTAAAAGTCCACGCTAAATCTTTGTCTAGTTGATGATTTTTTAAGTCTTTTAAACCTGCTTTCAGGGTAACTTGTAATCTTGTGGCTTGGGGTAAGGCTTTTTCTGGTTGAAAGCCTATCATACGTGGTGTTAAAAAGCGAAATTGTCCGGGTAAGGGCGGCCAAAGTGCAAATTTTTGTAACAGGTTTTGTTGTTCTGGGGTGTCTAGTTGTTCGACGGGAATTAATGCTTCTTTAAAGCGAATGCGAATTTGGTTTAGGGGTTTGGCGTTACCAATGGGGCTGATTTGTTCTATCCATTCTGGTAATCTGGGGGGTGTTAGTGGTGCTACTTTTGGTAGTTGTTGTTTTGTTGATATTCCGATAATGTTGCAACTGGTTATTCCTATTATGAGGGTGGTGGTTAGGAGGAATTGGATGAGGGTTTTTAGGATCATGGTGGGGTTTTGGGGGTTGATAATATCTCACGCAGAGACGCAGAGACGCAGAGAGTTAGAGGTGGAGTTTTGGAGGTTAAGGGAGGATGGTTACATTTATATGGATAACTAATTTGGTTTGTTTGTTTCGTGAAAACATTACAATTTTTAACTATTGGGTTTTGATGAATTTTTGTAAATTGATAGGGTGAAAAAACGTAAACATCACAATGTGATGTGTATTTGATTATTTAGTGATGAATCTGATGTTAGTTGTGTGATGAACAGGGTGAAGCGTTGGCGGCTGGAAGTTCAATATATATTAAGAGTCAGCAAGAGTATTAAGTTGATTTTGGCTGTGGTGTTGATATGTTTGGGGGTGAGGTTATTACCTTATTTTGCGTCTATTCGTGCGGTAGATATTGTGCAGAATCAGTTGGCGTTAGAGTTTAGCGATCGCAATGGTTTAAAATTAGGTACTATCCTCACTCGTGATCAAGAACATACGGCTGTTGTACCTCTCAATCAAGTTTCACCTCAGTTTATTAACGCAATTTTAGCGGCGGAAGATGGTAGTTTCTATCGTCATGGTGCGTTAGATATGAAAGCTATTCTCCGCGCTGTCACGCAAGCTATTCACAGTCAAAAAATTGTTTCTGGTGCTTCTACAATTACTATGCAGTTGGCGCGAATGTTAGCACCATCCCCCCGCAATTTCTCTGGTAAACTTCATGAGGTGTGGTTGGCTTGGCGGTTAGCAGCAGGAATGAATAAGGATGAAATTCTCTCTGCATATATTAATCGTCTCCCAATGGGCGGTAATATATATGGTGTGGAAGCAGCCGCTAGAACTTATTTTTCTATCCCCGCTAGTGATTTGAATATCGCTCAAGCTAGTCTGCTTGCTGCTATTCCTAATAATCCCACTTATTTTGACCCTTTGCAGCATGGGGATAGACTCAAGCAGCGACAAAAATATGTCCTTAACCGCATGGTAAAGGAGGGGTATATCACTCAGGATATGGCTGAGAAAACCCTCACCGAAAAAGTTGTCTTTCAGTCGCGTCACAGAGGAATTATCGCCGCACCACATTTTTTATTTTGGTTAGCTAGTCAGTTATCTCACACAGAAATTACTTCTCCTATTCGCACCACCATAGATAAACCTTTACAGCAATTTGTCGCCGCACAAGTACAGCAAGTTATTTCTACCCTCGCTGCTAACAATGTCCATGATGCAGCTGCTTTGGTAATTGACAACCACACTGGGGAGGTTTTAGCTTATGTCGGTTCACCTGATTATTTTGATGACAGCAAACTCGGACGCAATGACGGTGTACAAGCACTACGTCAACCGGGTTCTACTCTCAAGCCGTTTGTCTATGAATTAGCTTTAGAAAAAGGTGCTATTCGTCCAAACACGATTTTAGCAGATGTCCCGACTCACTACGCTATCCCCGGCGCGCAACTTTATAGTCCTACAGATTATACTGAGAAGTTTCTCGGCCCTGTGCGGGTGCGGATAGCTTTAGCTAATTCTCTGAATATCCCAGCCGTGCGGGTGTTGGAAAAAATCGGCGTACCCGCTTTTTTACAACGTCTGCATCAACTCGGTTTTACTCACCTCCAGCAAACCCCGGAATATTACGGTTTAGGTTTAAGTCTCGGTAGTGGTGAAGTCTCTCTCTGGGAACTCGCTCAAGCCTATGTCACCCTCGCCCAGCAAGGCAAATTCACCCCGTTAGTTTCTGTATTTTCCCAGTCAAGAGTCCCCAGTCCCCAGTCAAGAGTCCCCACAACATGGCAACTGATTACTGATATGCTCAGTGACAATCATGCGCGAGCGATCGCTTTTGGTGTAGAATCAGTTTTAAACTTGCCCTTCCCCGTGGCTGTTAAGACTGGGACTTCCTCCAATTTCCGCGATACTTGGACAGTCGGCTTTTCTACTAACTACACTGTGGCGACTTGGGTAGGCAATTTCAACGGTGAACCCATGCGTCAAGTTTCCGGTGTCACAGGTGCAGCACCTCTGTGGCATCGCATTATGTTACACCTGCACGCACACCAACCACCAGCCGCTTTTCCTTCTCCGGTGGGATTGACTAAACTGCCTATCTGTGCTGTCTCTGGTTTGAAGCCTACACCAGATTGTAACTCTGTGGTGCAGGAGTATTTTTATCCTGAAGATACTATTGCTTACGAAACTCAGCAAGATTTTACTTTACCTTCAGAGTATGATGAGTGGTTGGCAAAACAACCTTCGTCTAGTTTAGTCGCTCATCAGGTGAGAATTGTCTCTCCCCGCAATGGTGATTTATTTTTACTATATCCTGGTGCGGCAGGACAGCAAAAATTAGAGTTTAAGTTGGCGGGAAGTTCTTCTACATCTATAGAATGGTGGTTGAATGGGGACAGGTTAGAGGGTGACTCTAGTTCTCTGTTTTGGGATGTTCTTCCTGGTCGTTGGAGTTTGGAGGTTAGAAGTGGGGAACTGCGGGATAATGTGAGTTTTCAGGTGGAGTTGGCTGAGGTTCGTTCTGGTCGTCGGGGGTTTTCTGTGGTGAAATAGTAGGGTGGGTTTTTTTAAACGCAAAGGTGAGGCAGCGCGTTGCGGGGGTTTCCCCCGTTGTAGCGACTGCCGTCGCGCGGAGGCAACGCGGAGGTGCGCGGAGGGGGGATTTTGAGGAGGGGTGTATAATTTTATATGGGGTTTGTTGGAGATTCGGGTATGTTTGGGGGTTTGTTTTGAGAAAATATTTAGTACAATTGTACTAAATAAGATGTTGTGTTTTCTCAAAAATACCTGAGTACGAGACGATTATTATGATGTCATCAATGCAAGGTGTAGCTCCTCATCCAGTTTCACACAAGTTTGAACAGTCTGATGCGACGGAAAATTTTTCGTTTCAAACCCTTGCTGATGTGACTAAGGCTATTTTACATCATGCTTTTTGGTTGGCTGAACAAAAACAATGTTTGTCGAGTAAGGAGTATAAGAAGTTACTTGTAAGTCAGGGTTGGCAGGGTGAGGAAAAGAGGTATCTCAAAATTGCTGCAACTTTTGGTAAGTTTAGTCCTCAAGATTTTGCCCAAGTTGAGCCACGCACTATTTATCAACTGGCGGAAAGAAGTAATAAGTATCAAAAGGTGATTGATAGGTTGCTTGATGTCAGTATTATCAATCAGGAAACTGTACGTTCTCTGATTAAGAAACAGCGTACTCCTAGACGGGAAACGGCTGAGAAGCCTAGTATTTGGCGACGGTTAAAGAATGGTGGTAGATATTGTCAAGTTCCGCCTATTCATGAAGATGGGGAGAAAACTGGTACTACTCTCCAAAAGATGATGGATGAGGAAGGTTTGACTGCACAACAAATCGTAGCAGAGGCGATCGCTCTCCGGCAAGCATACAAGGAGGGTAAGTTGGTATTGGTTACAGATGTTAATTCTGGTGCTGAGTAAAATTATAGATTTTTCTCACGCAGAGGCGCAGAGGCGCAGAGAGGAAGAGTTGGAGAGAGGGAAGTTGTTTTTTATCTGGCTAGTCTATCCTGGAAGAGTGCAGTGACATCAATTGCTGTCAATCATGAATGGTATTAGAACAACTCCGAAAAAGGGTAAGTCTCTTCCTCCTAAGCTGATTATTGGGATGGGTAAGTTTGTTTGGACAAGTCTTTGGCAAGTTATGATGTCAAAGTTAGCCCCCCGTAGTCAGTCTGGTGAATATATTCGCCCTAACAGTCAGTTTAGAAGTTTTGTTAAAGTCGGGGAAGATAGTCTTTACTCACCAGCCACCGGACGTTATAAACTCTATGTTGGTATGGGTTGTCCTTGGGCGCACCGTACACTAATTGTGAGAACTCTTAAGGGGTTGGAAGAAGTTATATCTGTATCTGTGGTTTCTCCTGCTGCGGAGTCGGGTGGTTGGGTGTTTGACTCGCCAGAGGAAGGTTGTTATACTCTGGCGCAGTTGTATGAACTGTCTCAACCCGGTTATACTGGACGGGCAACAGTGCCAGTTTTGTGGGATAAACAAACCAAGACGATTGTTAATAATGAAAGTGCAGAGATTATCGTCATGTTGAACTCTGAGTTTAATGAGTTCGCCTCTAATCCTACACTCAATCTTTACCCAGAGGAATTACAGCCAAAGATAGATGAATGGAACGAAAAGATTTACACCAATGTGAATAATGGTGTCTATCGCTGCGGTTTCGCTCAGACACAACAGGCTTATAATCAAGCTGTTGAGGAACTGTTTACCACTTTAGATGAAATTGATGCTTTACTCGCTCACAGTCGTTACCTGTGTGGTGATAGTCTCACTTTAGCAGATGTGCGTCTGTTCACCACACTATTCCGCTTTGATATTGTCTACTATGGTTTATTTAAGTGTAACCGTCGCCGCATCCAAGATTACGATAATTTAGGCGCATATTTGCGAAAATTGTATCAAATTCCAGGCGTTGCGGAGACTTGTGATTTAGACAGCATCAAGCGAGACTATTATGGTAATCTGTTTCCGCTTAACCCTGGTGGCATTATACCATCTGGGCCTGATATGTCCTATTTATCCCGCACTTAAGTTAGCAATAGTCATTTGCTCATCCACAACATTCGGCTCATCTTGATTAATATCAGGATTCTTTTCATCCGGTAGTGAATCATCAGATTGCGGAATATCTCTAGATATATCTTCCTGATGACGCGAGATAATCTCATCTGGATCTGAAGATTCATGCACTGCTAAATCAATTAGTTTATCTTGCTTCTTAGTCATCATTACCTCGCAATTGCCAAGACATCAATTAACTATTTACATAAATTAAAATATGATAGGTAACTTTTACCTCTGGCAATTGGTGTATTTATTGAATAATCATGATTGCATCGCCAACTTTCCCTGATTGATTCTGACTATTGAATTAATCAACAAATCTGCAAATTTATTACTTAAGACTTCACCCCAGATTTTATTTTAACACCTTTGATAGTGTGCCTATAAAAAACAACTATTTAAATTAGAAACATTTGATAAATAAAACCAGAGGAAAAATTTATGCCAGGTGGTCATGCAAGCCATAAAGGAACTTCTGATAAACCCAACGTCAATGCAGAAGGAGTGCTAGACGACGCTGTTGATAAATCAGTCACACCTGAAGAACTCCTACCGGAAGATTTAACCAACACAGAAACCCTCAGAAGCAGTGAATATGTCAATTATCCCCCTGCTATCCAACGCCCAGAACAGGAAAACAATCCCAAAAATCAAAACAAATAAAAAATCTTCCTGAAAACCTGTTCATTTTCCCCCCACCACCAACAAAACCACCCAAAAATATAGGCTTGTAGCCCCAACTACAAGCCATTCAACTACTACACTACAAATATCAAGTTAATCTTTTGTAAAATTATGAATAAGGTGTGTAGATGCTATGTCATTAGTGTGAAGTAAGTCAAAATTCCACTGACTAAATCAAGAAAACTTGTTAATATCACCGTTGATAATTGTCGAGAGGAAATCAAGATAGATTGAATGACTATTAAACTTTGATTTAAATATAAACTTATATAATTACAAAAGCCACTCATATAAGAAAATATAAACCTTGAAAAAGTAAAATTTATTGGCAATATGAAAATTAGTCTGTGTATGATTGTGAAAAACGAAGCAGCAGCATTACCTAAATGTTTGAGCAGTGTGCAGAATGTTGTAGATGAAATGGTTGTGCTGGATACTGGTTCTATTGATCGCACGCCGGAAATTGCTCAAGAATTTGGGGCGAAGGTGCATTATTTTGCTTGGTGTAATGATTTTAGTGCGGCTCGCAATGCGGCTTTACAATATGTGACTGGGGATTGGGTTTTAGTTTTGGATGCGGATGAGACTCTGACATCGGCAATTGTACCACAGTTAAAAGAGGCGATCGCTAGCGATGAATATCTCCTAATTAACCTGTTGCGTCACGAAATTGATGCAGAACAGTCTCCTTATTCTCTGGTATCTCGCCTATTTCGCCATCATCCCGATATCCGGTTTGACCGTCCCTATCATGCTTTAATTGATGATAGTGTCACCGCTATCCTCGAAAAAGAACCCCATTGGGAAATCGGATATTTACCACAGGTAGCAATTCTACACTCAGGTTATCAAAAAAGCGCGATCGCTCAAAATGATAAACACGCCAAAGCCCAAGCGACAATGGAAAGCTTTCTGGCAACTCACCCCCATGATCCTTATGTTTGCAGTAAGTTGGGGGCTTTGTATGTGGAAACTGGGAAATTTAACCAAGGGATAGAGTTATTACAACGGGGTGTCAAAGCTTGTCAGGAAAACTACGAAGTTTTATATGAATTACACTATCATTTAGGTATTGCCCACAATCGTTTAAATAATCCCCAACAGGCGATTTCTCATTACCAAAATGCGATTAAGTTACCTATTTACCCGATGCTGAAATTAGGCGCGTATAACAATTTAGGTAATTTACTCAAAGCAACGGGAGATATCAATGGGGCGAAAAAAGCTTATGAAACAGCTTTGAAAATTGACCCTAACTTTGCTATTGGATATTACAATTTGGGAATGATATACAAGGCTTTGGGGATGTTTACAGATGCGATCGCAGCTTACCAAAAAGCAATTCGTTTTCAACCTAAATATGCAGAAGCTTATCAAAATTTAGGAGTAGTACAGTTAAAAGTCGGTAATGTTCCAGCCAGTGTCACCGCTTTTAAAAATGCCATTCTCCTCCATGAACAAAACAACCCCCAAGAAGCAAATCGACTCCGCCAGGGGTTACGAGAAATGGGGTTGATTTAAGAAACATTCCGCATTTTCACGCCAATATCGGCAGGTTTGCCAAAATAGGGAAAGCTTGTCACCAGTAAATCAACGCCGGTGCTAGCATAATCCTGAACGTTGTCTAAGGTAACTCCCCCAGCCACAGCAAGTTTAATCTGGGGATAGTGATTTTTTAATGACGGTACTACAGCCTTAAGGTCACTACAGGCAACCTTATCAAATTGAATCATATCGATTCCAGCTTGAGCGATCGCCTCTGCATCTGCTACGGTTTCTACTTCCATCGCTATCTTATGTTCTTGAAACCGTTGTTTAAGTGCTGGTAAGGCTGCCAATAAACCTGACATTCCCCCCAGATAAGTCAGATGTTCCTTAAAAATCAAAATGCTTTCCGACAACCCCAAACGATGGGGAATTGCACCACCGGCTAAAAGTGCCTTGACAGATAACGGACGTGTACCCGGAAACACTTTGCGCGTCCCAACTATTCCTACAGATGGATTGACTTGTTGGGCAGCTTTGACCAAACTATCAGTACGAGTAGCAATCCCGGAAGCATATTCCAATAAATTAAGTGCTATTCTCCAGCCAATATGCAAAGCTGCGGCTGAACCTGTGGCTTTGAGGATGAGTTGTTGCGCCTCCAAGGTAGTGCTACTTTCAACCTGAAACGAAACTGTAGCCCCACATTTTTCCAAGACTCTGGCGGCTTCCTCCGTGGCACAAACTACCATCGGATGACGGGCAGAAAATTCAATTTCCCCCGGTTGCTTGCCAATGCCGAGTCCCAATGTGGTCAAATCAAAATAGGGAACGTCTTCTGCAATCAGTTGAGCGATCGCCTCGTCTGAAAGTATATTCCTCATCACCGTGAGTCTATTCCTCATCTTAGTTTTGATCACTTGTTCGGTCATCGGCAAGCAATTCCGGGCGAACATCAAGAAGCTTGATTAGAAGCGTTTTCTTCGTTCATTTGTCTTTCCATAGTGGCGATCGCCGCATTGACAGCAGCCAACCGCGTTTCTAGACTATCCCGCATCCATTTCAAAAATTCTAATTGATGCCGACGATGGGATTTTTGAGATTCAGAATGACAGCAGGGATTCATCCAAAAAGGAAACATGATTGATTCTCCTTGAACCTAAACCGCACACTATCTAAACTAACGCACTCCTCAATCCTCATGTTTAAAAAAGTCGAATTCCCCGCGCTAAAAGTGCAGCAAACAAGGGGATGAAGCAAAACCCCACTAACTCCCCCCTAATCAGCCAGCATAATCGCTGTAATTGCGAAAATTCCAGATGAGGAGGTTTGTTTTCTCGCAAGTTCTTAATCCAAGTCAAAAACGAAAAGGTGGGATACAGAGACAACAAACTCACCAGGATGAACATCCCCACCTTGGTATAAAATACCGGACTGCTGAGGTAGTAATCAGTACCTTTACCAAAGTACATCACTCTCAAGATACCTGTGATTAGAATTGTGGTGGCAGATAAACCATAAATGGCATCTGCTATCACCACTTTCCACGCTTCTGCTAGACTGATATCTTTTTTGAGATTTTGGCTTTCAACTACCAACGCCCCAAACGCCAGCATGAAGCCAAGATAATGTAAATATGCCGTAATAGCACTTCCCCACATTGGTTTTTCTGTAATAATCTGTGTGTGCGCCTATGCTTGGACTGCAACAACCTGGATGTTGTCAGTCACTTTGGTATTATAACTAAATAGTTATATAAGAGTAAAGACATTTATTCTCAGTCCAGCAGGGCTGCGCTAACCCAGATAATTCAGCTATCTACGGCTACAGACTTGTTGTGGACTGCCAGTTTATCTAATAACGTGGCACTAGCTGCGTTCACTCCGACTAAATCTACCTCTGTGCCATGACGGCGAAACTTCAGCACGACTTTATCAATGGCTGTTACCGCCGCTTGATCCCAAATGTGGGCATGGGTTAAATCAATTTTGACACGCTGTAAGTTTTCTGAAAAGTCAAAAGCGGCGAGAAATTGGTCTACCGACAAAAAGAATAATTGTCCGGCAATGCTGTAAGTCCGGTAATTTTGATCAGCACTCAGCAATGAATCTACAAATACAACTTTGGCAATTTGACGCGAAAAGAAAACTGTACTCAGAACAATCCCAACCAGCACTCCTAAACCTAGGTTACGACTGAGTACGGTGACGAAAACTGTTGTCACCATCACAGCCGTTTCACTTCTTGGCACTAAATGTAATGTCTGCAACGAAGTCCAGTTAAAAGTGCCAATGGACACCATAAACATTACACCTACCAATGATGCCATCGGGATTTGCTTCACCCAATTGCCTAACACTAAAATGAAGACTATCAACAAAACCCCGGCACACAAGGTAGAAAGGCGAGTACGTCCACCGGATTTGATGTTAATCACCGATTGACCAATCATGCCACAGCCAGCCATTCCACCGAGGAAGCCTGTAATAATATTGGCAATACCTTGACCAACAGCTTCTCTATTTTTATTACTGGGAGTATCAGTGAGTTCGTCAATCAGTGTAACTAGTGAACTACCTACATCGCCCTAGCGGGTCGATGTAGGCTTCTGGCACATTTTTAATGTTTCCAGAAC
>NZ_CAWMSA010000057.1:0-9644 GCF_963870205.1 Anabaena sp. CA = ATCC 33047
CATCCTCCTCATCCTCCTCATCCTCCTCATCTTCCTCATCTTCCTCATCCTCCTCATCCCCTTGATCCCCTCCTCGCTAGTTATAATAAAAACCCTGCTTTTGTGCCTCTGCCAAGAGTTTTAAGTTTTACCAATTACTGAATAGTTAAAGCAGGTCAGTAAATCGGGGATCATTTTGCAGGGTTTTGAGAACCTGTTTAATTTCTTGAGTACGTTCTTTATTGACGATGAGCGTGACATTGCGATCGCGCACAATCACTACATCCTCTAAACCAATAGTAACAATTACATCCTCTGGATTGGTAGCATATACAATAGCCCCTTGCGTATCCAGCCCTACATGGGTAGCAAGTTCTACATTGGAATTATTTTCTGTTTTTAGTAAGCGTTCAATTGCATTCCAATCACCTAAGTCATCCCACCCAAAATCTGCTGGTAAAACATAAGCTAAATTAGTCTTTTCCATCAAAGCATAGTCTATACTTTTTTTAGGTAACTGGGGATAAATATCAAGACCCTGTTTTGCCAATGGCTCGATAATTTCAGGTGCATGAGTATATAGTTCATTCAGAACTACACCAGCCCGAAACACGAACATACCACTATTCCAGCTAAATCTGCCCGTGGACAGAAATGATTCTGCTGTTTCACGGTTGGGCTTTTCAGTAAAGCGGTTAACGTGATAAGCTGGCAACTCATTAAAGCTACCAATTTTTTCGCCTTGTTCGATGTAACCGTAACCAGTTGATGGGAAGCTAGGCTTAATTCCTAAAGTGACGATTGCTGCTGTATTTGCCGCTAATTGGGTAGCAGCATCTAATGTGCGCTTAAACGCTTGTTGGTCAGCTATCCAGTGGTCTGAGGGAAAAAAGCCGATAATAGCGTCATCTCCATAACGCTTTTGAATTGTCAAACTTGTCCAAGCTACGGCGGCGGCAGTGTCTCTCCCCTGCGGTTCAATCAATAAGTTTTCAGAGGGTAATTCGGGTAGTTGTTGTTTCACTCCTTGTCCTAACTGACTAGAAGTGATTACCCACAAGTCATCCCAACTGCCTGCGAATGTTAGCAGTCGCTCGGCAGTTGCTTGTAATAGACTTCTAGAGCTACCATCAAGACTTAAAAATTGCTTGGGTCTGTCTTGGCGACTGAGGGGCCAAAAACGCTCACCTTTGCCACCTGCCAGAATTACTGGAAACAATGAACTACTCATGTTGTCATACACACCGACGGTAGAACATTTCAAGTTTACAGTGCAGTCTGACACTGGCAAGATTGATAGCTTGGTTTAACATAATTTCTAGGGAGTGGTTGAGTGGGGAGATAATTGTGATTAAACAGGTTCAATTTTCAGATAATCAAGTCGCGCCTCAACAAATACCAGATTTAGAACTAGAGGTAGGATCTGGGCAAATACAACTTGTAGATAATCAGGTCATGCCTCAACCAGCAACGACACCAGAAATGGAAGTCAAACCTCAACCACAGTCAGTGGCTTCCCGTAATGTTGTCGAATCTGTAGGCGCAATTCCCAACGAGCTTTATGATCGTTTGGGTTTGACCATGCCTCGCTGGCTATTGTGGATTTTGACTGTGGTTGTGGGGACAGTTCTCTCTGGTCTGTTGGCATCCACATTAGCCTTATGGACTCCATTGTGGAGCAACCTAGACCGCACAGAGGAAGAATTAGGGGTTGCTGGTCAAGATGAGCAGAAAATGCCCCTACCTGGGGAATTATGGAGCAAAATTTCTCAGTATCAACTCTCCAAACCCATGAATATTCTGATCATGGGAATTGAGCCAGTTCCAGGTGCTGTTGATGGTTCAGCAGAAAGCTTTGGTGGCAAGAGCGATACTATGATGCTAGTCAGACTCAACCCCAGTAACAAAACTGTACGGGTGCTGTCAATTCCTAGGGATACAATGATTGCTATCCCCGAACAGGGATTGACTAAGGTATCAGACGCTAATGCCCAAGGCGGGCCAGTTTTAGCAGCTAGGGTAGTTAGTCGCACCTTAAATAATGCCCGGATTGACCGCTACATTCGCATTTCTACCAGTGGCTTAAGACAGTTGGTGGATCAGTTGGGTGGGGTAGAGGTTTTTGTTCCCAAAGCTATGTCATATCAAGACCCCAACACTGGATCAACAGTTAGTTTAGTTAGTGGCTGGCAAACTCTCAAAGGTGAACAAGCAGAATTGTTTGCTCGATACCGGGAGGAAGGTTTAGGGGATCTACCACGAGTGCAGCGACAACAAGCACTGGTAGCAGCATTGCTGCAACGGTTAAATAGTCCGACTGTTTTACCCAGATTGCCCCAATTAACTCGCTTGATGCGGAAATATTTTGATTCCAATTTGAAGATAGAAGAAATGATGGCTTTGGTGAATTTTTCCGTCAATCTAGAACGGGATAATTTCCAAATGACTATGTTGCCCGGTATATTCAGCAAATTGAGTCAAGATCCCAATAGCTATTGGCTGAATTTGAATGGTCAGCAAAATCTATTGAGTAACTATGTGGGGGTCGATATACCTGGACTACAGCCAGATTCCCGCCCAGTTTCTCACCTCAAAATTGCTATTCAAAATGCTTCCAATCAACCTCAATTAACTGAAAAAGTTATTGCTTACTTGAAACAAAAAGGTTTTACAAATATTTACACTACACCGGATTGGCCAGATACTCAACGCCAAACTCAAATTATTGCTCAAAAGGGGAATCGAACCGCAGCAATTGAACTACAAAACATCTTAGGTTTAGGTTTAGTTCAAGTTAAATCCACAGGGGATTTAGACTCTGACATCACAATCAGAATTGGGAAGGATTGGAAGTAGTCATTAGTCATTAGTCATTAGTCATTAGTCATTAGTCATTAGTCATTAGTTATTGCTTTTGACTTTTGACTATTAATTGGGTGTTGAAAGTTATGAAGAAATTTTGGCTGAGATTATTTAGTTTAATTGTAATTTTGCTGCTGGCTTGGTTTTGGCTCGTCATCAATCCTAAGCCGGCTTTTGCTCAAATTAATACAATTAACTACAGCAATACAAATCTAGAAAATCGTGACTTTTCTAATACTGATTTGGCAGGTGTAACTTTTGTAGCGGCGGAAATGCGAGGAACAAATTTCCAAGGTGCAGATTTAACTAATGCTATCCTCACTAAAGGCGTTTTGTTAAAAGCTAATTTAGAAGGTGCAAATTTAACAGCTGCTTTAGTAGATCGGGCAACTTTAGATAGTGCTAACTTAAAAAATGCGATTTTTACAGAAGCTACTTTAACCCGTAGCCGTTTTTATGATGCTGATATTACTGGGGCGGATTTTACAGACGCTATTATAGACCGCTATCAAGTGTCTTTGATGTGCGAACGAGCAGATGGGATCAATCCCGTTACTGGTGTTTCTACACGCGAAAGTTTGGGTTGTCGTTAGAGGATGTTAAATAATGTAGAGACGTTGCATGCAACGTCTCTACATATCCTCTCTGGCTTTCAAAATTTGTCTGGTATTATTCGTGACTAATCAAGAACCAAAACCCTCTCGTTCTTTCGCTGGGATTGCTGGTATTGTTGCCGCAGCGACGTTAATTAGTAAAGTATTTGGTTTAATTAGACAGCAGGCGATCGCGGCTGCTTTTGGTGTGGGTGCAGCTGCTACGGCTTATAGTTACGCCTACGTGATCCCCGGTTTTTTATTGGTACTATTAGGGGGTGTAAACGGGCCGCTACATAGTGCGATCGTCAGCGTTTTAGCCAAGCGCAAGCAAGAAGAAGCCGCCCCCCTAGTCGAAACGGTGACAACTCTCGTCGGTAGCGTGTTGTTATTGGTGACAGTCTTGCAGATTGTCTTGGCTGGTAACATTATTGATATTGTGGGTTATGGTTTAGATGCCAAAACTAGAGCGATCGCCATTCAACAACTGCAAATTATGGCCCCGATGGCTTTATTCTCAGGATTTATTGGCATCGGTTTCGGTACTCTCAACGCCGCTAATCAATATTGGTTACTCTCTATTAGCCCCCTATTATCTAGTCTCACCGTGGTAGGTGGTATTGCTGTCTTGGCTTTGCAACTCGGCAAAGACATCATCAAGCCAGAATACGCCTTCATCGGTGGTATAGTTTTAGCCGGGGGAACTCTAGCAGGGGCAATTCTTCAATGGGTAGTGCAGTTAATAGTACAATGGCGGTTAGGACTCGGTACATTAAGGCTCAGGTTTGATTTTAAAGCCCCCGGAGTTCAAGAAGTCATTAGAATCATGACCCCGGCAACAATTTCCTCTGGAATGATGCCGATTAATGTGGCGACTGACTTGTATTTTGCCAGTCCGATTCAGGGTGCGGCGGCTGGTTTTAACTATGCCAATTTGTTGGTACAAACTCCCTTGGGGATTATTTCTAATATTATTTTACTGCCGCTATTACCCATATTCGCCAAGCTAGCCGAACCAGAAAACTGGCCAGATTTAAAATTACGCATTCGTCAGGGTTTATTACTCACTGCTGTGACGATGCTACCTCTAGGGGCGTTGATGGTGGCTTTATCTGTGCCAATTGTTCAGGTAGTTTACCAACGTGGTGCGTTTAAACAAGAAGCTACGCAGTTGGTTTCATCCCTCCTCATCGCCTACGGTATCGGGATGTTTGCTTACTTGGGGCGTGATGTTTTAGTCAGGGTATTTTACGCCTTGGGGGATGGACAGACACCTTTTCGCATCAGTACATTTAATATATTGCTGAATGCTGTACTCGATTGGATTTTAGTTAAACCTTTTGGTGCGCCTGGTTTGGTGTTAGCTACAGTGGGTGTAAATTGTAGCTCAATGTTAATGCTGTTATGGTTACTTGACCGCCGACTCAATGGTTTACCCTTACGTGAGTGGAGTGTCCCCATTTTAGGACTAACGGCTGGTAGTGTGGTAGCTGGGATTGCCAGCTTTGCCACTTTGCTAGCTTCTCAGCAAGTCTTGGGTAAAGAAGGTTTATTAATTCAAATCTTGCAATTGTGTATATCTGGTTTAGTGGGGATGGCTGTATTTGCGGCGATCGCCTCACTGATGAAAATACCTGAAGTGAATACTTTTGTCATCCGTCTGCGTCAACGCTTCCTGAAAAGATAAGCATTCTCAAACACTCATCTTCCCTACCCCCCATATCGAGGTAGATAAACCGTAGCTGACACCAGGGGCAAACTAAACAGTTTAGTCTAAATACAGACCAAGATTGTAACTAGACTAACTGACTCAAATACCACAAAATACAAGACTTTACACAGCCACAGTTTCAAGCTCTAGAGTCAGTTGGCAAATCCCAAACGCGCACGGTTTTGTCATGGCTTCCAGACACAGCACGACGACCATCAGGAGAGAATGCAACACTCCAAACATCTCCTGTATGTTTTTCGCAACGGCAAATTTCCTGACCTGTGTTCGCATCCCACAAGCGTAAAGTTTTGTCAGAACTACCAGAGATAATGCGATTACCATTAGGAGAAAAAGCTACGCTTAATACTCTGTCTGTATGCCCCTGAAAACAGCGAATTTCCTCACCAGTTACCACATTCCATAAACGCACGGTTTTATCAAAACTACTGGACAGGACGCTTTTACCATCAGACGAAAAAGCAACGGCAGATATACTAGCCTCATGTCCCTCAAAACGCTTGATTTCCCATTCACGTTTTAAATCCCATAGACGTATAATTTTATCACCACAGCCTGAAAGAGCCTGACTGCCATCGGGAGAGAAGGCAACACTATAAACGGATCTCCAATGTCTTTTTAGACAACTAATTTCCTTACCTGTATTAACTTCCCATAAACGCACGGTCATATCATCGCTGGCAGATAGAGCAAATTTACCATCAGGAGAAAAGGTGACAGAGCGAATAGGTGCTGTATGTCCTTGGAAGCGGCGAATTTCTCTCTCTGTTTGTAGGTCCCACAAACAAAGAATTGCGTCATGATTTCCAGACAAGCAAAATTTGCCATCAGGAGAGAAACTGACTGCGTAGACTGAACTGTTCTGTCTTGGGAAACGGATCATTTTTTTGTTGTTATCTAGATCCCAAATATCTACAGTTCGCTCACCACCTCCAGATATAGCGCGAGTACCATCTGGTGAGAAGCTGACAGATCGTATCCAACCAAAGTTTGGAAAACAAAGGATTTGCTTACCTGTTTGCGTTGGTGGCTGAAGATTTGGCGTTGGTTTTGGGGAAACCACCTGATTTATAGAATTACCAGATTTATTATTTAGTGCATTTAACACTTGCTCCGCAGTCCAACGGGCTGTATGGTCTTTAATTAGACACCCACGCACAATTTCATCAAAAGGTGCAGGCAAGTTCCTATCTAAATTAAGTGACTCTACTTGCTTAACTTGAGCCATGACCTGGGTTTCTTTCTCTGCGCTAAAAGGATTCTTCCCAGTCAGCATTTCTACAATTATTACCCCTAAAGACCACACATCCCAAGCTAGTGAAATCTTACCTTCTGGAAATAACTCAGGAGGAGCATAGGCAGGAGTACACTTAAAAGTACCTGTTCGTAAATCATCATCATCACCTACTTCACGCACTAATCCAAAGTCTCCCAGTTTCCAGACTTCCCCGACTCGTAGGATATTAGCGGGTTTTACGTCTCGATGTGCTATACGTTGTTCATTGTGAAGATACACTAATGCCGAGCCAATACTTTGAACCACCTCTCGCGTTTCTTTCTGTGATAGTGGTTTGTCTGGACTTATTTCCTCATCCAGAGTTCTTTCGGCCTGCTCCATGACCAAATACAAATAATCCTGAAAGCCATTGTTATATTTGCCGGGAACTAAACCACGCAACAAATTAGGATGATTTAATGTGATGGCAGCTTTCAATTCAGCCATTTGTTTATCTAGAAGAATGGTGTCTTCAAAATCCGTTTGTCGCAATTTTAAAGCTACCTGCCCAAACAATCGGTTTTCCATAACTACATCGGCCAGAAATACTCCTCCCTCTCCGCCAGAACCGATCAGTTTCTTGATGCGATATTTGTTATCAATTTCGATTTTTCTGTTTACAAAAGGTCTCCATTGGACATCATTTGTCCCTGTGGAATTGGTCATGGGTTATTCTCCTCTACAAAAATAGCAATAACGCTGATATCGTCTTGACTACCGTTCTTTTTAGCTGTTTCTACACACGCTTGAGTCAGTTGGTTGGGAGATGTTCGATAATTTTTAACCAGTTCTTCTAGTTCTGAATCTCCGACTTCTCCATACAATCCATCGCTGCATAAAATTAGTACATCTCCTGGATGCAACTCACGAAAAGCTGATGAACTATCATCTTGCCATTCCGGTTTAACGGATAACTTCGCGTTTGAGCCACCGCCAAGGCAGGACGTGACTTTGGAACGCATAGGGTGCGATCGCGCTTGTTCGGAAGTAATTTCGCCGATTTTGACAAGACGCTGCGCCCAAGTTTGGTCAGTTGTCACATAGGGGGGTTGCTCTTGACTAAAGTGATATAACCGACAGTCCCCTGCATAAAGGTGTAAGCACTCTGTCTGGGTGATAATAGCAGCAACGATAGTAGCCCCCATTTCCAGTAGTCCAAAATCCTCGGATGCTCGCTGACGAATTGCCTTATTCGCTGCATGAAAACGTTCTAAGAGCATTTCATACCGGGCTTTGGGTTCTTGGGGTAAAGGTTGATTTAACAATTCCCTAAAAGTATCGGCGGCAATTTTAGCTGCTACCTCCCCCCCACCTTGTCCACCCATTCCATCAACCACAACCGCCAGTTGTGCTGATTTATCTTTCCAAACTCGAAGTACCATCTGATCCTGGTTGATATCCCGTCCCAAGCCCTTGCTAGTTTTCTTTTTAGATTCCAGCCCGAACTCATTTTGTGGCAGTTCTGCCATAAACTATCACCCCGCTTTTAGTTGAGTTTATTGGCGATAGTCAACGCTTTTGTCGCGTGACGAGGGGAGAGTTTGCCCATTTTCTCCAAGTCGTCTTTGAGTTGATCAATTTGATCTTTGAGATCGTCTAAACCATGATCTACTGCTTCTATCTCAATGGTTTTGAGTAACTGTCTTGTGCGGTTAGGATTGGTTTCTCGCTGCAATATCACAAGATTTTCTCGTATTTCCCACAAAGCTCGGCTTGCTTCCACATCACTGTTAATTTGCTCACTTTTATCGTACTCAGGCGTATAGAGGATGGTAGCAGTTTCTGTTATAGGGTTATTCAAAGCACTAGCCGTTAGCTGAACTTGCATAACCTCTTGTTCACCTGGTGATTTACCAGGACTTAGCCGGGGAATTTCCACTTTGACGAGTACATCAGTAGGTGTATCTGTGCGAATAGATCCAATAGTTAAGATGCCTTTAGCTGTTTCTTCTAAAGGTAGGTAGTCGGGGCTAAACCGACAGAATGCTTTGATATTTAAATCCTTGATTTTAGGTATTAACTCCAGCTTTGCATCATCAATGGCGATCGCTTGACTGACTGTTAGCCTTTCTCGCAGTTCTGGTTCTAGTTCTTGCGGGGTGTCAGCATACATAAAAGTACCCTGTCCCCTAGTGCTTAGATTGTATAAAAATTCCGTGTTAAAGTCGGCCGCATCTCCCAAACCAACAGTGTGTAATACAATCCCCTCACTGCTGAGTTTTTCGGCTTGGTTAAGTAAAGGAGTGACGTTATCTAAAATCTTTCCTTCAGGAGTTGTCGCGTGGCCATCAGTAATCAAAATACCCACTCGAACAATACCAGTTTCCTCTGGCAAAGCGTTTTGAATCCAATTTAATGCTTTGTCTGTGCGAGTTACACCACTTGCCTGTAGACTGCTAATGGCTGAATTGGCAGTTTCAACAGCCCCTTTACCTCCACTATGGGACTTTAATAAAGGCTGTACCTCAGTTGCAAAACTAGCCAGTTCTAAGCGATCGCTGTCACGTAATTGAGCCACTACAGAACGGCACGCTTTCTTAGCAGCTTCAAGTTTTTCCCCTTGCATTGAGCCGCTAGTATCTAAGGCGATCGCCATTCTTAACGGCAATCCTTGTTTCTTTGATGAGGGAGAAATCCGAACCCGTAGTACATGATCGGTGGATACTCTTTCATCGCTATTTTTTGCTGGTTTATTCCAGGTAAGTTCTAGATTCAACATAGTTTAATTTACTGGTAGTTTTTTGCAATACTCTAAGGTACGTAGGTCTAGTAGTCTATTAGCCGAGGTTTAAGAGTTCTGCAAATTCCTTCAATTCGACACCATAATTGGAGGTTTCCGCCCAGAAAAATCAGCTTTTTTAATTATTAATAAGCAATACGTTTTGTCGCCTGAAAAGCTTACTGTACAAGCTATCGACACCAGTAAACGAAATTGTGCGGTTCTCAAGGTTTTAGCAATTATTGTTGATAAGTTTCAACACATCTAATACATAGTAAAATATGTTACTAACAGTGTCAAGTTTTTAACAAGCGAATATTAGGGGGATGAGGAAGCTCTTGAGCAGGGGTGCAGAGGGGGAAAATCCAGTGCATCGATGCCTAATGCCCCATACCCAATGTCCATTTCCTCCTGATTACCAAAAATACCCCGGTTTAATCGTGGTGTGGCGGGTAGTGGAGTCGTATTCTAGCAGGTATTCGCGGG
>NZ_CAWMSA010000057.1:9697-14285 GCF_963870205.1 Anabaena sp. CA = ATCC 33047
CGTTTTCCCTAAGTATTTCTACTTCTGATTTCCCGATTTCTGTATCAGTGGAAAGTAAAATGACTTGATGACTAGCGGCGGGAAAATAACGTTCAACTAAGTTGTTACGGTGGGAGGAATCCAGTCTTCCAAGAGGTGTATCAATAGCTACTGGTAAGCGATGACCGGAAACTTTGGCTAGTCCCCAGAGGAAGGCGATCGCTAATAGTTGTTTTTCCCCTGCTGACAGGCGATGTTTCGGTACTGGTTGACCTTTCAAATCATACAGCGACAGGCTGAAAGTTTCCGTATCAATAGCGATGCGATGCACTAAATCCGATTTATGCAATAAATAGAGGAAACAATTTTTGACTTCTTCCTCTAATTTATTGAGTTTTCTGAGAGTTAATTTTTCTCGAAAAATCTTCAGGGTTTCTTGAACTTTCAGCACCGAATCAATCAAATGTTCTCTATTTTTGTAATCCAGGTTTTTATCAGTATATTCTTTTAATTCCTTTTTGGTCTGTTCAATAGTATTACCTAATGTAGTTAGTCTGTATTGAGTTGTTTCATAATTACCTTTAGCTTCAGCCACTTGCTTTTGGGCTAATTTTACAGCCTCCTGTAATTGTTTATAAGCCTCTGGTTCTGCGGCTGTTTGTACTTGTCTTTCTAGAGTAATAATTTCTTCTTCCGTGTTTTGCAGAATATCTAACTGTTGCTTTAGTGATTTCAGCAAAGTTTTTAAATGATACTGTGCATTATCTAACTGACTTAAACTTTCTTCGTCAGCAAGTAACCAAGGTGGTTCTCCTTGGGCATAACCTGTATATAAATTTTCAACATCTTCAGCTAAAAACAACTCAATTTTATCAACCTGTTCTCCAGGCATTGCTAACTGATTCAGCCAATTAATTAAGCGTTGATCTCGCTCTATTAACACATCTCTAGCTAATTGTATCTGTTGAGAACGAAATTCTTTTTCTCCTTGTGCTTGTACCTGACTGAGCAAATTAGGAATTAATGCCAATGGTAAAACATCGGCAGCTAATTCACACATTGAATCCCGGACTTTTTCGGCGGCGGCGATTTTCTCTTTTTTTATCCGTTCTAATTGATTGCGTTCCGCAGCAATTTTACCGCCTTCTGACATAAATCTATCTAAAGCTTCTTGCTGCTTGATTTCTAAGTCATCTAGTTGACTTTTAAGGGTTACTAATTCTTGTTTTATGGTTTCGTATTCTACTTGCTGTTGCTGTAATCTTTGCTCAATTATCTCTAATTGTTCCAAGTCTTTTGTATTCGCCAGTTCTCGGCGTTTGCGGTTGACTATAAAATCTAAGTCACCTGCTAATTTATCTGCTAACTCCAAACCTAAAAGTCCGCGTATCGCTTCAATAACTATTGGTGGCGGTGTATCTTGTTCCGCAAGTTCTTTTACTTGTTCCCCATCAAACAGAAATAAGTTAGAAATTCCTAATGGTAGGAGATTTTCTATATAGTCATCCCAAATATTAGCCAGAGAATCAACAGGCCAGGTGTCATCATCGCCTAAAATTCCTAATGTATCTTTACCTTCTTTGGGATTTTTGTCCCAAACTCTCACAATCCGATATCTTACTGGTCTATCATCTTCAATATGTTCAAAAAGTAATTCAATGCGTGTTTTGTCAAAAGGATCAGTTTTATTATTAACGCATTGGGTTAAAAAATCAGGATAACTCAAGTTACCACGAGTAGAACATTGGGCGCGTTGTCCATATAAAGCTAGGCGGATAGCATCCATAAGGGTGGTTTTTCCGCCACCATTCATCCCACCTAAGAGGATAATTGGACGGTGTTCTTCGTCTTTTATGGGAGCAAGATTGATTACTTGTTTCCCTGCGTAGGGGCCAAAATTTTGTAATATGAGTTCTAAAAATATCATTTTTTTTAAGAGTAAAATATAGATTTAGACTGATGAAGTCGGCTTAAATAATTAAAGGTTTGTAGTGTACCCCTCCGGGGAAGCAAGCTACGCGCAGTTTCTGCAACAGAGGACTTTAGCCTTATTATGAGGACTAAAGTCCTCACTACGAACTGAAATTAATTTATTTTTACCGACTGACTACAAACCTATAATAATAAATCACAAAGGGACACAGACCAAGAGAAAAATCAGTTTCGTGTTTCAATAAAAAAGTGGTTCTGTACTCAACAGAACCACTTAAATTAGTGCAGAAACTCAAAGATTTAGCGAGCTAAACCTTGATTAGAAACTGCATCAATTGGCTTCATCAAGTACAGTTTTAACAATTGCCAACCACTGGAGATGTAAATTGGTAGCTTCTGGAAGAATTGCAAGAATTTGGGAGTGTTGGAGTTAGCGATCGCACTCAATTTTTCGTTATTCTTGACACATACATCCAAACGTTCATAGAACTCTGGACTTTCTACATCTAGCATCACTGGGAAGACTCTTCCTGCTGTTTCGTTGGTCTTCTTAATTACATAGATGTCGTATTCCCGCGCATCTAAACCAATGGAAGCATAGAAGTCTTGACGCTGGATGTCATTGAGATACATCGTAGCAAATACTGACAACAAGAAAAAGCGGCTCCAAAGTTTCGCTTTCCAGTCGTTCAACATTTGCGGCTGGGATTTCATGATTGCATCAAAGAAATCACCATGACGGTTTTCATCCTGACACCAGTTTTCAAAGAACCGGAAAATTGGATAAATTCTATCTTCAGGATGCGCTTCTAAATGGCGATAAATGGTGATATACCGCCAGTAACCAATCTTTTCTGAAAGATAAGTGGCGTAGAAAATGAATTTTGGTTTAAAGAATGTATAATTGCGGCTCTTGGTTAAAAACCCTAAGTCCAAAGACAGGTTAAAGTCTGACATCGCTTTGTTCAAAAAGCCAGCATGGCGCGCTTCATCCCGTGACATTAGGTTAAAGCATTCTGCCAAAACAGGGCTTTTATCTTTCAAACGGCGACCGAGTTCTTTGTACAGCAAAAAGCCCGAAAATTCTGCCGTACAAGAACGTTCTAGAAACTCCACGAACAAGCGGCGAGTTTCCCCGTCAATGTGATCCCAGGATTGTTCAAACTCCGCATCCCGCACAAAGTGATGGCGGTTATAGTCCGCGCGGAACTCTTCCAGAATGGCTCTCAACTCGTCTTCGTTGACGGAGATGTCCATCCGTGCCATCTCATCAAAATCGGTGGTGTAAAACCGGGGTGTTAACAGAGTTTCCTTTGCCGGGACTTTAATCCCTGGCCGCATTTCTTCAAAGCCTGGCTTTTTTAGGGAATCTACCATGTCCTAACTGCTCTTTTGTTTTTATTATCTTGACTAGAACCCTGAGAGGCAAGGGTGATACTCTCTCAAGGTACAACAGCCGACAATAATTAATTTGTATAAATTTCAGTCTACCAAGGTGTAGAGGTAAACAGGAGGGGGAAACATTAAGAGTTGCAACAAAAATTTAAAATTAGTCATTGGTCATTAGTCATTAGTCATTGGTCATTAGTCATTGGTCATTAGTTATTCTCCCTCATCTCCCTCATCTCCCTCATCTCCCTACCCACTCGCCACTCAAAGCGCATAACCTTACAATAGAAGTAGCGTGATGAGTATAATTCGCCATGCTGCTGTGAAACAAAATTGTAGGGAAATCGCATCTAAGCAAATAAGCGCAAATCCAAGGGGTTGACCACAACATGACTGTTGACAAGAATCCGCATCAAGACCGTATCCTTGTGTCTTATATTTTGAGTGCAGCGTGGTTTTTAGGTCTAGGGGGACTGCATCGACTTTACAATGGCAAAATCGGCACTGGTTTGTTGTGGCTATTCACCGGGGGTGTGTTTGGTATAGGGCAGTTTGTAGATTTGTTTCTGTTGCCTGGAATGGTTGATGAATATGAACAGCAACTACGCCTGAAAGCTGGTGTATCGCCCTTGGGTGTACCTGTGAATCAACCGATCACTACTTCCCAAGTCCAGCCGATGACTAAAAACCAATTGATGGTAAAATTAATTGAAGTCGCAGAAAGCAAGGGTGGTAGCTTAACTGTGACTCAAGCTGTGAAAGCTACAGGAGTCGGTTTTGCGGAAGTGGAAGCGGTACTTAAAGAGATGCTGAAATCAGGTTATGTGAAAATAGACAACGACCCCATCACTGGAGCCGTTACCTACCATTTCCATGAACTCAATTAATTTCTACCTAGCCACTTTTGACCGTTCAAACGATACACTAAACGAGATACCAACATATCTAGTGTGACTTTACGCTCGTCGATGAGAAATGACTCCAGAGTGCTGGGCTTTCTGCCTTCGTTGCAAGAAAAGCCTTTTTTCCCTTGGATATCTTCATCAGGGAAATAGAGGTTAAATTGACGTTGACCGTTTTGCCAGCTGCCAATCACTTGCCAGCATTCTTCTGTTGATTGAAAACCTGCAATGGGTAATTTCTGCTTGGCAAAGGATAATTGTATATCTTTTACCCCTTCTTTGACGATCGCCTTTTCTAAAGCTGGCAAGTAGTCTTGCTGCATGAACTCTACAAATGGCTTATCTTCCACCGCAGGAGGTTTTTCCTTTTTGGCGGCGGGTTTGGC
>NZ_CAWMSA010000057.1:14411-83731 GCF_963870205.1 Anabaena sp. CA = ATCC 33047
CTGTGGGGGCTTTTTTGTCAACAGTGCTAGGAATAGCGTCTCCCGCTTGATTTTGATTGGTTTCGTCTGCCATTACTTCGGTCAATCCTTTATCTAGCTTTTCGAGCTTCGCTCACCTTTATTAGTAAGTTATTTTCATTTTTACACATAAGAGCTAGTCAACCCCTGCGGGGAATTCAAAATTCAAAATTCAAAATTCAAAATTACCATTCCGATGCTGAGAAGTAGGGAGGTGTTATCAGAACTGATTCTGTCTATGACTACTTATCTTGACAATCAACAGATAAATAGATAATATTCAATCCTTAATATTCAACCATCCTAATGTTATTGCTAGATAAAGTCGTATTGATTAGTACCTTTTATTGAATTATTGTTTATTTTAAATATTATGGCTATTAACAGCAGAATTATTTAATGCGATAATTTTGCATTTTGCATTTTGCATTTTGCATTTATTTGTCTCTATTCGCTCACTTAACGCAGTTGACAATTAAATGGGTTAAGGCATCAATCAGGCGATCGCTTTCCATAGGCATAATATTTTTACCGTGCATAATCTCTTGGGTAATCACAAAATGCACCAATGAACCAATCAAAATCCTCGCCGTCGCCTCTGGATCTGGTATATTCAACTCTGAACGAGCAGCTAAATATTGACTGATGGTTTCTATCGCTGGTTTGGCAATGCTAGCAATAAACACCTGCGCTAACTCTGGAAACCGCGCCGACTCCCCCATCAACAACCGTTCAAATGCTTGATATTCCGGGTCGTTTATCATCTGATTTAGTGCTGTTTTCGCTAGTCGTCGCAGCACTACATAAGGTTCTCCCTTTAAAGGTTGTGTCCCCAAAATCAACTGAAACCGCTTTCTCGCTAATCTTTCTATCAAGGCTCTAAACAACCCTTCCTTATCTTGAAAGTGACTGTAAACCGTCGCCTTAGACACTCCCGCCGCCTCGGCTACTTTATCCATACTTGTAGACGCATAGCCGTAGGCTAAAAATTGCTGCATCGCTCCTTGCAGAATTTTCTCGACTTTATCGCTAGAATTTGAACGGTCTGTTTCCCCATTTTTAGGGCGTGCCATGTTTTGATGATTCCTTGTGGGTGGTGCTTGACTAAACTACTCGGTTTAGTATAATCAAGATTATAAGACTAAACCGTTTAGTTTTGTATATATCAGTTCAGATATTGAACAGGTATTAAGCATATAAGAGTAGCTGTATCAGTTATCAATTACGCAGTAATCAACTCAGGAAATGTTCACAAAAAACTGTTTGTTGATAACTAGAGAAAATGCTTCAGGACATTTACCGAGATGAGATTTTAGTCAGCGAATTGGGAATTGCCATAAAGGTATGCGATTGTGCAGAATTCAAAACTACAGCGTTCAGTTTTCCCGCAATCGATTGTACGTCCATTCATTTTTTTAGCTATTTTTGTATCTTTTTCTGTCATAGGAATCAGTGTTTACATAACAATAAAATTTCGGGAAGCATCTCATCAGAAGGTACAAGCACAAACAACATTATTATCCGAGCTAAAAACTGTGACAGCCTTGGGACGAATTGAGCCACAGGGAAAAGTGATTAAACTAGCTGCAACCACATCTAATGAAAGCAGTCGGGTAGAGCAATTATTAGTCAAGGAGGGGGACAGGGTAAAAGCCGGACAGTTAATAGCAGTTTTAGATAGCCGTGATAGGTTAGAAGCAGCCTTAAAAGAAGCCAAGGAACAAGTAAAAGTAGCACAGGCAAACCTCAACCGCATCAAAGCCGGAGCGAAACGGGGAGAGGTTACAGCCCAACAAGCAACAATAGCACGTTTGGAAATAGAAGCTAAGGGTGACATAGCAGCGCAGACAGCTACAGTAGCGCGACTACAAGCCGAGGTAGAGAATGCCCAAGTAGAAGAACAACGTTATCAACAACTATATCAAGAAGGGGCAATTTCGGCTTCTCAAAGAGATAGTAAACGGTTGAGTTTAGAAACTGCCCAAAAAAACCTGGAAGAAGCCCAAGCACAGTTGCAAAGGCTGAATTTAAGTAGCCAGAAAAAATTGCAAGCAGCCGAAGCCACCTTAGAGCAAATTACTGAAGTGCGGGGTGTAGATGTGGCAGCAGCCGCAGCAGAAGTTAATCGAGCGATCGCCGCGATGAATCAAGCTAAAGTTAATCTTACCCTAGCTTACGTGCGATCGCCCCAAGATGGACAAGTATTTGAAATTCACAGTCGCCCTGGAGAATTAATTTCTCATAACGGCATTGCTGACATTGGACAAACCAGCCAAATGTACGTCATTGCCGAAGTTTACGAAAGCGACATCAGCAAAGTCAAACCAGGGCAGAAAGTGCGAGTCATCGGTGATTATCTACCCATAGAAATGCAGGGAAAAGTTGAGCGTAAAGGGTTACAAATACGCCGACAAAACGTAGTTAACACAGACCCCTCCAGCAACATTGACAGCCGAGTAGTAGAAGTCCACATCCGCCTAGATTCTACCTCCAGCCAAAAAGCTGCCGATTTAACAAATATGCAAGTTAAAGCAGTCATCGAATTATAAACCAGGAGGCAGAAGGCAGAAGGTAGAAGATTGTTCTGTTAATTAACCTCATCCCCCTCATCCCACAGTCCCCATACTATGTTTCAACAACTGCGGCGACGAACCCCTTTAGGTTGGTTGCAACTAAGTCATGAAAAAAGTCGGCTATTAGTAGCTTTGTCAGGTATTGCCTTTGCGGACTTGCTGATGTTTATGCAGCTAGGATTTCAAGCGGCGTTGTATGACAGTAACACTCGCCTACATCGCAGTTTACAAGCTGATATTATTCTGATGGGTTCTCAAACTCGTAACCTGCAACGCCTCTCTACATTTTCTCGGCGGCGATTATATCAAGCGATGGATGTACCAGGGGTGAAATCGGCTGAGGCCATGTATGTAAGTAACATGGTGTGGAAAAATCCCCAAACCCGTCGCGATACAGAAATCTTAGTTATAGGTATCAATCCCGATAAACCTGCTGTTGATTTTCCTGAAGTTAACGCCAAACTTGCAGAAATTAAGTTACCAGATACAGTTTTATTTGACCGTGCGTCTAGAGGAGATTATCAAAAAACTATCGCCCAAATTGAACAAGGTGAAACAGTCAAGACAGAATTAGAACGGCGCACAGTTACTATTAGCGGTTTATTTAAATTAGGAGCTTCCTTTGCGGCTGATGGGACGCTAATTACCAGTGATCAAAATTTTTTGCGCTTCTTTCCTCGACAACAGGCGGCTAATGTCAGTTTAGGTTTAATTAAATTACAGCCTGGGGTAAATCACCAGCAGGTGCAAGCACTTTTAAAAGCACGTTTGTCACAAGATGTCAATGTGCTGACTCATCAAGAATTTATCGAATTTGAAAATAACTTTTGGCGTACTAATTCCCCGATAGGATTTATTTTTAATATTGGGGTATCAATGGGCTTTGTTGTAGGTGTGATTATTGTCTATCAAGTGTTATCTACAGATGTCAATGCTCACCTGAGAGAGTATGCCACCTTCAAAGCTATAGGATATCGCCATTATTATTTACTGGGTGTAGTGTTTGAAGAAGCCTTGATTTTGGCATTGTTGGGTTTTATTCCAGGTTTAACAGTCTCTTTAGGACTTTATCAATTAACCCGCACTGCCACCAACCTACCCATGTATATGACATTAATGCGGGCGTTACAGGTATTAATCCTCACTATTATTATGTGTGTAATTTCGGGAGCGATCGCCACCCGTAAACTCCAAGCCGCCGATCCCGCAGATATGTTTTAGACAAGGTATACAAAGTAGATTTTCTCCCCATAATAATTATGTCTTTAGGATGATGACTTTTGACTGAATTTTACCTTACTGCCTGACGCTGTTCATTTTCATTTCCATGCGCCATCTTCAAGACGATTTGGGTAATAGTTTACTGCGTCAGCCAGTTTGATTGAACATCAATTTATAACTTAACAAATGCCAAATTATAATTTGGACTTCCTACTAGCTAATTACTGACGGCATTTCTCAATCAGAATAAGCATCTGCCAATTAGCACGAAGACTTACCCCACTTGCAACTGACAATTAGAACGCATTTCTATATTTTTCAATTTACACACAGTTCATCTTGATCAGGTACATTCTTCTAGCCTCTGGTTGTGTTCCCTTGAAAGGTGTACTGTACCCAGCCGATAAAAGCTGCCTATTTTAGCATATTTAAGCTAATAAGACTCTATTATTTACAGAGTAAAATATATTTTCTGTCCAACGCTTCAATGTAAGTTATGAATCCACTTTAGCCAGTATAAATAAATAAGATAAATTATTTTTTTTAATTATATATTGTTAATTTCTCTTTATAAAAAAATATCAACTGAAAAACATGAAAAACAAAAAATTTATGCTTTAAGTAATATCTACATGGTCGAGCCGATTTAAAATATTTGATAATTCATAGATTGCATTAATTGCTCAGTTTCGGTATATAGTTAATGCTCTATCTGTTTCCAGAGTTTAAAGAATAAATATGAGTTTTTTATGAGCAAAACATCATTGAACAACAAAACTTGTACCTGTCGCCATACTGCACGCTGTCACGCCAAGGAAGCTGGCAAACTCTTTGTCTGGTTTCCCGTTGAACATACGTTAAAGAAAGTGATTAACTCCTTACAGCAATGTGCTGTTAAGTATGAATTAATACATGACAAACCGATGTTGAGTTTGGACTGTAAAATTGGGCAAGCCCAAGAAATTGCCTCTCGTGTAGGGCAACTCCTCACACCGATAGAATTAAAAGAAACACAAGTCTTATTTATTAGAGGTACTATTCAACCTCAACTCCAAGATTTTAGTGACATAGCCTCCTTGCAACAGTTTATCAAGTTCACTCAGTCTGACTGGTTGCTGGAAATGTTGGAAAAGGAACAATTCACCAGCTACTTCCAACCAATTGTTTCCATGAAGAATACATCCCAAATTTATGGATATGAGGCACTGTTGCGGGGGATAGATGCACAAGGCAATTTAATACCCCCAGCGCAAATTATAGAGTCAGCGACGGAAGCCGGACTTCTACCGCAACTAGATCGCATTGCCCGCCTCAGTTCCATTGCTCAGTTCAGCCGTCATCAAGTGAGTGGAAAAGTCTTCATCAATTTTTCACCAACTGCACTTTATGATCCGGTGTCTTGTCTACGGAGTACAGTAGAAGCCATCAACCGAGCAGGTATTTCTTATGAACGGGTTGTCTTTGAAGTGGTGGAGTCAGACACGCCGCAAGATTTAGAGCATCTCAAGGCTGTTCTCAAATACTACCGAGATGCGGGTTTTGCTATTGCTCTTGATGACATTGGTTCTGGTTATTCTAGCCTGAACTTACTGCATCAGTTACGTCCAGATTTGATTAAATTGGACATGGAGTTAACTAGAAATGTACATTTAGATCCATATAAAGCTGCGATTACTGAAAAAGTTTTAGAAATTGCACAACAGTTAAACATTCTGACTGTGGCTGAAGGAATTGAGTGTATTGATGAACTCAATTGGTTGCGAGAACGAGGCGCAACTTTTGCTCAAGGATATCTTATTGCTAAACCCAGTCCTATACCTGTCAATGAAACTCTAGCTACATCTAGTTTCTAAGTTCTTCACACAGTCGTCGTAGTTTTGTCAAATTGTTGCCATAACTTTTTGGCATATTAAATGATGTATTTGCTTACAAATTGCTTTTTTTTGGGTTATAAGGTAGGTTTTCCTGCCTTTTTTTGTTTATAGTCATTTTAATAAAAGATTGTAATACGCTATACCTAAGTTGAAAAATATGGATGATACAAAGTTTTTTCGGATGTTTGGCTCTATATTTGCTGGTGTTGGCAGTATCTTCGCCGTTACAGGCATCATAATTACGTTAAATACTCGTTCTTTTGTAGCTACATCTGTAACTACTCAAGGAACTGTCATTGATTTAATTCCACGTTCATCTAGTAGTAGTAGGAGTGTTGTCTACTATCCAGTGGTAAGATTTACTCCATCCTCTGGTGATCCTATTACATTTGCAGCTAATTCAGGTAGTAATCCACCGGCACACACTAGAGGTGAGCAGGTTGAAGTGCTGTACAATCCGCAAAAGCGGGATTCGGCTATGATTAACTCTTGGTTGAGTCTATGGTTCCTACCTGTGATGTTTACTGGTATGGGTTCACTTTTTGTAGTGATTGGAGGAGTGGCGTTAGTGAAATCTTTTCCTTGGATGCTAAGTTTTAAGTCAGATAAATCGTGATTGAGGTATGGCGATCGCCACAATCACAACAATATTCCAAACTCAAAAAATATATACTTAATTTCACAATATTTAAAGTTATATTAGTTACTTCAAACTAATATATTTGTTGTTGCATTTGTTTACATATTTTGCATTGTTATATTGCAGTTTGTAACTATTTTGTGTAATCCCAAAGAATATTCCTTTAGACTGAATTTCAATTGTGAAAAATAGGGATGAATGCAAATGCACACAAGCAGTTTATTATGTCACGGGTTTGTAGTTGCTGTTTCATTTGTGGCTTGTATTATTGGTTTATTATTACTGTGGGATGAAAAAAACAGTCAGAATGATGAACGCGCAGAAACAGAAGTGATTTTATTTAGAATGATCTTCACTTACTGGCTGGTTTATTGTGTGGCGTTTGGTTTAGAGAAGATGGTCTTCTCTAATTTTGAACCTGTAATCATGACTTTAAAAATAACTACTGCTTTGTCATATTTTTTAACTTTTTCTTGTATCGTCAGTTTGCCACTACACAGATTTGCCATCCACGAAGTTGAAGAGTAGACAGTAATCATCAATAGTGGTGGTTTTAAGACCTTGATTGTAAAATATCAGGAATTCTTCATGGCGATCGCAATTAATTCTGTGAGTTTATCCTGACTTAAAGTAGTCAGGATAAATACCTCTTGTACCGTCTTACCGTGTCGCGCAATTACTTTGTAACCACCACGAATAGGTACAGACACACGCAATTGCATTTTTGGCGCATGGCCTTTAACTCTGCCAATTACGCCGGGCGTGATGGTGTTGATGCCATCTTGCTGACACAGGCGTTCTAAAATTGGAATCAAACCGGGAAGATGAGTTGAGTGGTTCCAGACTAATCTACCATCTTTACGAGCAGCAGCTTTTGGGGTTTCTGAGGAGGGTTTACCCATGAGAATTAAGCCGCCTCTAATGGAGCCATCGTTAATCCAGCCCGACGCAATTGTTGATGATACAATTCTGCTGGTTCTTGCGGGCCTACCCAGACAATAGCTTGTCCTTCATAATGTACCTGATTAGTTAAGTCCCAAGCCAAATCACTGGTCATCCCTGGTATATACTTCATTAAACACTCAGCCACGTGCTGAAAAGTATTAAAATCATCGTTTAAAACAATCACCTTATAATTCGGATAAGGCTTCTTGACAACTTGACTAGACTTTTCTGGAGTTACAGTTGGTGCTGTAGCCATAGCGAAAGCCACTGCTGAAAGTGTTTTAAGCATAAAGCAGTTAACCAACAGAATTTTACAAAACTACACTACAAATATCTAGTTTAGTCCATGTTGGGGAATGGGGAATGGAAGGGACTGGAAGGGACTGGGGGAGAGAAACTAATGACTAATGACCAATGACTAATGACCAATGACTAATGACTAATGACTAATAACTAATGACTAATTACCGCCAATCTTCCCAATTTTCGTTAAAAATGGAAGTATCAGGGAAAGCAGTAGGGTTGTTGTTTTGTTCTAATAGTCGTTTGAGGGCTTGTAATTGGGGTTCGGCTTTGGGTAAGTCGTCTACAAGCTGGTAGGGTGCAACGTTATTTTTTAAAGCAAAAGCCGCAACTGTTCCCGCCGCCGCACCGGCAGACCATTCAAAGGAATGCACCCGATAAGCCGCCGCCGCAATGTGACTGGTAGCAATACTTTTACCACCTACTATCAAATTATCAATTTTTTGGGGAATCATCGCCCGGAGTGCAATTTGGAAAGGGTATGCTTGTCCAGCCCCGCGCCTTTCACCAGGATATTCTTTATTACCGGGGGCTTCTGGGGGACTGTTCACCATGCAAGGATGAAAGTCAATGGCGTAGTGACCAATACCTACAGCATCGGGGAAAATGGTAGAACGAGTTCGCTGCATGACTTTTTCTGGGGGAATTTGCCCAGAAATTACCGAAGTCGCTTCTAAACCTGCCAAGGCTGCTTTTAACTGACGATACATAGCTGGTGGCAGGGTTTGGCGATAATACTGATCATTATAGTTGCGGCGTGAAATATCAATTTCCCAAATTGTAAAGCCTCCCGGTTGTCCCCAACTCGGACGGCCGATAATACGTCGCCCTTCCCGCATATAAGGATATTTCGATAAACCGTGGACTGTTCCCATTGGGGAATTTAACCCGGATAAAAAGCGGTTATTGGTTTGTTGACGCTTCACACCTGACCCTAACTGTGAGTCTGTAGTTCCAGCTACTAACCAGTAATAATAAGATAAGGCGTGTTCCTCTGCTTTACCTAAAGTTTCCGTCCGCAGTCCACCCAGCCAACCACCGGGTTTTAATTGTCCTGTCGCTTGTAATTGTTGGCGAGTATAAATTAAATTATCCTTAGCTGTACCGGGGCGGTAGTCGTTCCCCCAAGTCCAGTTTTGCATGGAGATGTCGCCAGGGGTGGGGGCTGTAAAATTTATACCGCCGAATCTTTTAGGTTCTCCTGCGGTGGGACTCCAAATACGGCGATAGGTGAAGACTAAACCAAAGTCTGCGAGACGTTGTAATTCATAGCTAAAATAGGGAGAGTATTGTAAATAAAATGGGGGCATTTTTTGCGGTATGGGTTCTGCTGTCGCCTCCATTGCAAAGGTGTAAGTAAAGCCTTGAGTACAATAAGGGTTATTGCTGGTGCTAGAAGCTGAAGGTTCTAGGAAGGAACGTCCGTCAATACCGAGTCTGTAGGGAACATCGGCTAAACCAACAATTTCTCCGGTTTCGCTAGCATCAACGACATACCATTTAGGTGCGTTTCCTTTGGTTTGTTTGGGAACTAAGCGAATGATAGTTTTAGTAAACCGAGATGAATTTTGATAACGATAAGCGTCTTCAATAGTTTGTGAGAGGGGAAAGGTGTTGAGAGGTGGCGCGCCTTTGGCTGGTTGATGTTGGATTGCGATCGCGCTATTAATTAATTGTCCAGTTGTATGAGCATTTTTCCCGGCTGGCGAAATTTCCAAGTCTTTAACCACCGTGTTGGGAAACCATTCCAGCTTACCTCTACCTCGTTTTTCCGCATCTTTGAGCATCTGCCTGGTAATTTCATGAGCATCACGCGGTAGAAAACAAGAGTCACTCACCCAGCATTCCCCAGGATTCAGTTTACCGTACTTCTTCTGGATGCGGTTTCGCAGTTCCAAATAACCGCGAGAATAGAATTGCAAGCGGCGTTGAGTGGGACGTTCATCTAATGCAGATGTCCCTTGTGAAGAAATTTGTCCCCCCAACCAGTCAGTTATTTCTGTTAAACAAACCTTTTTTCCGGCTAGCAAACCTTCATAAGCTGTAGCAACACCAGAAAGTCCCCCACCTACTACTAAAATGTCACAATTTACCGTTTTATCTGCGTTTCTCGGTGGTGCAGCGACAACGGCAGATAATGGTACTAAGTAGCTAGAGATTAAGCTAAGACTGATGAGTGAGGTTAATTGGTGTCTGCACTTCATGATCTGATAACTGTGTCTATGCTGTCCGAACTTGTAGACGTTATCATTCTATGAAGGTTCATGACAACTTGAAAGTTTGTAGTAAGTGGCTCTAGCCCTTTATGGTTGAGAGAGGACTAAAGTCCTCACTACAAACTACCCACCGTTAACAAGCAAATTCTGTTATAGATTAGGAAATAACCACACTGGAAAAACTGACCAATATATCAGGATGGTTGTGATGAAGAGCAAGAACCAGATTATTTTATCCTTATTTGTGAAAAGCGTCATCGTCTTTTCACCCTTGCTGCTGTCTGCTGAGATGAGCAGTGGACAAACTACACCATCCACCTCTAAACAACAGATTAATTCTGAGATAATAGCGCAAGTTCCAGCACAAACCAATGTTACTGAGCAAATACCAGCAGATTTTGAGCGAGCCTTTAACCGTACTACGATTTTGCTGAATATTTCGTTAGTTATTTTAAGTTTATTTCCAGTTGTCATCATTGCTTTATGTTGGCTATTGCGGCGAGTCGCTATTCGCGAAATTGTGGATAGAGCTATGACACAGTTGCAAGGTGTGGAAAAATTAGAAGGACAGTTAACTCTCGTTAAGCAAGATGCGGAAAATCTGATTCAAGAAGCTAAAGGTATTACTCGCGCTTTAGAAAAGGAAGCGGAAGCTTTACAACAAAAAATTAAAACTGAACATGATAATTTAGATTTTGTTACATCAGAACTTTTGCAAGCTAAGGCGGATAATTTAACTAAAATTACTACGGAAGTTACAAATTTTCAAAGAAAGATAGAAAATTTATTATCTCAAGTTGAGCTAGATACTCAGCATCAAAAAGATAGCACGGTAGAAAATATCAGGAAGGTAGAATCAGAGCTTGCTTATCAATTTTCAGAGGTACAGCAAGATACTGAGCGACAAAAAAATTCAGTTCTAGAAGATTTAGAAAAAACTAAGTTTGAATTTCAAACTCAGTTAGCAAATTTATATGCTGATTCTGATAAGCAGAAAGATGAGATTTTTGTGAGCTTAATGAATTTACAATCAGAATTTGCGGTGAATTTGGCTGCTTTAGAGGACGATGTACAGCAACAAAAAGATATTAAGCTAGAAAATCTGCAAGTTATCGCTAATAAGTTTAAATCTCATCTATCAACTTGGGAAGTTGAGACACAGCAACATCGAGATAATATAGTTGAAAATTTAACTAAGTTACAGTCACAATTGGCGCAGCAGGTTGATAATTCTCAGTCAGAAGTCAAGAGTCAGCAAGAGAAAGTATTACAAAATCTCTTAGAATTGGAGAATGTATTTAAAGCGCAAATTGAGGAAGTAGAATCACAAATTACGCAAGAGTTAACAAAGTTACAGTCTGATTTTGCTGCTCAATTAGCTGAGTTACAGGTAGAGGTGCAGCATCGCAAGCAGCAAATTATCGAAAATTTAGAACAATCAGGTTCAGAGTTTGTTTCCCAGTTTTCCGAGTTACAATTAAATGCTCAACAGCAAAAATTTGTGATTTTAGAAAAGCTGGAGAAGTTAGAAACAGAATTCGTTTCTCAACTGTCTGAGTTGCAGTTAGATGCTCAACAACGTAAGGATACAATTTTACAGGAATTGTCGGAGGTTAAACCCACAGCTACCCCCGCACAGGAAGTAAGACAAGAAACACAACCAACAAGAGAACCTGAAGCAAGACAAAGCAATGCTGAGGAGTATATCCAACAGGGTGATGCTTTGTTTGCTCAAAAACAATATGAGGATGCGATCGCAGTTTATGAACAAGCGGTCAAAACCCAGCCAGATAATGCGGTAATCTGGTTAAAATGCGGTCTAACTTTCGCCAGATTGCAACGCTATAAACAAGCTATAGGTGCTTATAATCGAGCCATTAAAATTTTACCAGAATATCATCAAGCTTGGTGCGATCGCGGTGTCGCTTTTGGCTATTTAGGAAGACATCAAGACGCATTTCAATCTTTTGAACAGGCGGTAAAAATTCAACCAGATGATGCGGTTGCCTGGATGAATCGCGGTCTAGCTCTGATAGAATTAGAACAATACGAAGAAGCGATCGCCTCCTTCGACAAATCCCTAGAATTACAACCCAACTCTGCTAAAGCATGGAATAAACGCGGTTACATTCTCGTCAGATTAGGGCGTGATAATGAAGCCATCAAATCTTTTGACAAAGCCATAGAAATTAAACCAGACTATGCCATAGCCTATTATAACAAAGCCACCTGTTTTGCACTGCAAAGAGAACTACAATTATCCCTGGCAAGCCTAGAAACAGCCATTAGCTTAAATCCCAAATATCGAGCAGAAGCAGCAACCGATATAGATTTTGATGATATTGCAGATGATGAGGACTTTAAAAAATTAATAGCCAATGAAACCCTGCAATAACTCAATATCTTACACTCAGGTGTAACTGTATAGTTAACAGAGCGAAATTATAGCAGATTGCCACCGGATAGAATACAGATTCATCCGTTTACCCTGCGGTATCTTTCTACATCTGCGTCCATCTGCGTCCATCTGCGTTCAATTATTAAAAATTGCCGCAGCTTGACATCAATTCTTAACTAAACACTACCTATCAGATAGCCAATTCTTAACCTAGACGTGTCATTTTATCAGGCGTGGTATTCCGTCAGTGAAGTACATGAGATTTTAGTCAAGTGGTGAAAGTTAAATTCAACTGCTGAAGCATGAGATTAGCCAACTTTAATGGGTTTGTTGATTAAATTGAGCTAAATCATGACAACAGCATCAATAAACTTCATCTTTCACCAATCATCTATGTACGACGGAGAAATATTTGCAAACCGCAGGTATATTCTTTTTCACGTTCAGTTTAAGGTTGTGAGGAAATTGCAGAAGTTATGGCTATCATCAAAGGCACTACCAACAGCGATAGTTTAAATATCCAAGATGCCAATGCTGATCTTGTCCTTGGTTTAGCAGGTAATGATAACATCGATGTCATCACTGACAATGGCGACGAAATTGTTAGTGGTGGTTTGGGTGACGATGAACTGTTTGTTAAAATTGGCGATCGCGCCTTTGGTGATTATGGCAATGATACCCTAACCTCTGACCCCCAAGGTGATGTCTCCAGTGCTAACCGTTTGTTTGGCGGTTCTGGAAATGATATCTTATTCCCTGACCAAGATGATTTAGTCTCTGGTGGTTCTGGTAACGACACCCTGTATGCAGGTAGAGGTGGTAATACCCTACGTGGTGGATTGGGTAATGATGTATTTTGGTTAGCTAATGCGGAACGTCCCACCAACCCTAACCGCATTACCGACTTTAACCCCATTGAAGACACCCTCCGCATCAATTTAGAAGGTGTGCAAAGCTTCAATGATTTAGTCATCACTGCTGACGGTAATCATGTCGTTATCAACACAACAAATAGCACCGTTCCCCTAGCGACTATCGAAAACATCCAGCCAGAGGATCTGACTGCCAATAATGTTCTAATTGATAACAATGCTGGCAACAACACGGGTATTGCTCCCCTAGATGATAAAGTCAGAGGTGCGGCAAGAATTACCTTTATTGGGCAAGACTTATTAGATGATAATGGCTTAACCACAGATAACCAAGGCAGAATTCAGTTTCTTGACCCAGTAACAGGAAATAATACCACCGTTGGCGGACTCTCTGGGATTACCTATGATCCAGTTGAGCAAGTCTATCATGCAATTTCCGACGATCGCAGCAACATTAACCCCGCCAGATTTTACAGTCTCACCATTGACCTCAGCGATGGTAGTTTAAACAATGGTGATGTCAGTATCACCCGCGTCACTAGCTTATTAGATGAAAACGGTGATCCTTTTGCTGCCAATAGTCTAGATCCAGAAGGCATTGCCTGGACTGATAATGGTACTGTATTTGTCTCCTCAGAAGGGGATGCTAATAATTCTATTGCTCCCTTTGTGCGTGAGTTTTCCTTAGCCGGGGGACAATTACAAAACTTTGTAGTTCCTGAGAAATTCCTTCCCCAAGCTAACCAAGGTATTCGCAATAACCTAGCTTTTGAAAGTTTAACCCTCACCCCTGATCAACGCTTCTTATTTACCGCCACCGAAAATGCTTTAATTCAAGATGGGGAAACAGCCAACGCTACAGATGGCAGTTTCGTGAGAATTATCCAGTACGATGTCACTGGTACTGTTCCCCAGGTGGTGAAAGAATTTCTTTACCAAACTGATGCAATTCCCCCTGTAGACAACAGTAACAGCGTTGATACTAACGGGTTAGTGGATTTGGTAGCTATCGATAATACAGGTAGTTTACTAACATTAGAGCGAGCTTTTACGGCTGAGGGAGGCTATAGCGGCAAAATCTACGAAATTCGTCTACAAAACTCGCCCGATATCAGTAATCTTGCCTCTGTCTCAGATGCAGATGTTACCCCAGTCAGCAAACGTTTATTATTCGATTTATCAACTCTGGATATCCAGATTGATAATATAGAAGGGATGACACTAGGGCCTGTATTACCCAATGGTAAACGCTCCTTAATTATCGTCAGTGATGACAACTTTGATAGTTTTGTCCCCCAGAATCATCAAATTCTAGCTTTTGAAATCAATATTGGTGAACCACCAGTCTTTCTGAATGATGCTTTACCTGATTTGCTGGAAAGAAGTCCAGCCGGTACTATTGTCGGTAATGTGTTAGTTGATGACCCAGATTCAGACGATGATCTACTCACTTATGCGATTACAGGTGGTAATCTGGATTTAGATGATGATGGTAATCCTGCTTTTGTAATTGACAGCAGTACCGGACAAGTTCAGGTTAACGACAGTGACGATATTGATATCGATAGATTTGAGCAAGAACCAAAATTCGATTTAGAAATCACTGTCATTGATGCTGATGGGATAACTAATACAGGTAATATTGCTATTGACTTAAAGCCACAGTTTGGCTTTGAGAAAAACCAAGATGGCAAAAATGGTTTATTCCGCTTGCGGGGTGACACAACTATTGAGTTAACTGTCAACACCGTCAGCACTAACCAGACAAATGAAATCTTAATGTTTACGGTGGATGATGCCAACGGTAACATCTTTCAAAGAGATAACAATGGCAACATAGTTACAGATAACCAGGGTAATCCGATTTTGATTAGTCCAGATAATCTTAATTATCTGACTCAAATTATTGCTAACCATCGCTTTACTTCGGGGTTGACACAGGTAGCTTTTTCTGTATTGGCTAGCGATAACCCTAGTGGTTTACCTAGTGGTTTCTCTGTGAGTGGTTTAAGTCGTGCTTTGGAATTTGGCGCAGGAACTCGTCTCGGCTTTATGTTAATTGCTGATGGTACTGTTCAGGAATTGCAAAACGGGTTAACTCGTCAAGTGTTTTTCTCTAATCTCAATGGTGTAGAGGTGGAAAACTTCCCAGCAGCAGACTTCCGACTCAAGTTTAAAGACAGAAGCACAGGCGCGTTTGATGCGTTAGTGCTACAAATAAAAGAACAACCCCCCGGATTGATGAAGAAAGGTACAGCACTACAAATGCAATCAGGTTTGGAAGTGATTGATTTGCGGGGAGAAGCAGACAGTCTGGTGAGAATTACAGTTAATAACGAGGCGGCTTTCTCTAATTTTGTCGGCTTCTATGCAGCAGTCAATGAGCAAGGCGGTATTCGTCGCGCTAATGGTACAATTGCTTTACCTGGTGATAGTGACTATACTCAATTGGCAGTTAATCAACGGTTGAATGTCTCGATTACTAAATCAGCGAATGTGATTAACAATGTCACGCTGACTGGGGATAGTATTCTAGTGCCGTTTATTGTTGCCAATGATGACAACTTGAGTAATGGCTTTGATATCAGTCAAGTTTACTTCCCCTTCTTGGGTGCTAACAGCGATCGCTCGGAACATATCCGCTTATTAGGCGATAATGTGTTTGGGTTTGAAGATTTACCCAATGGTGGCGATCGCGATTTTGATGACATGATTATCCAAATCGACTTTATTGCCTAACCATTGCCTAACCATCAGTAACATATACAAAAAGCATGAGTAATCTTCACTACTCATGCTAAAAACAGTTGACATCTGAATCTCTCCTAATTGCGAAGGGGGGAGAGACTAAAAACCTTTTTGCTGATAAAGATATTGTTACTCAGTTGCATTATCTCTGTAGAGGTTTAGCAATGCTAAACCCCTACTCTCTATGACTGCAACTCGGTATAAGCAAATAGCACCCTATCAACCACCCGCCACAGCAGGAACAATACTCACCTCATCACCATCTTTTAAAGGTGTAGCTGTGCCATCCAAAAAGCGGATATCTTCACTGTTGACATATAAATTTAAAAAACGTCTTGGCTGTCCATTGTCATCGCACAACCGTGCTTTAATACCAGGAAAGCTTGATTCTAAAGCGTCTAACAGTTCAGCAATGTTGCTCCCACTAGATTCTAGAGTAGCTTGATTATTTGTGAGAGTTTGCAGAGTAGTGGGTACTAAAACTTTTACAGCCATAGTGAATTAATCGTGATCAGTTGTGAGATGTTTGTTAGCTATCAATAGTCATTATTCCAATCCTAATGACTATTGACTCATGACTAATAACTAAACCAGAACTTGTTGCCATTCTAAGCGGTCTAAAGTCCGAGAACGTTCTAATGCACGTTCAAAACTATCTAGTTTAGCATCAATTGTCAAAGGTTCACCAATATAGCCTTGTACAGCTTCTTGGGTTTTCAAACCGTTGCCAGTAATGTAAACCACAGTGGTTTCATCTGGATCAATTTTGCCAGCTTCTACCAATTTTTTCAGAACAGCAATGGTAGTTCCCCCAGCCGTTTCGGTGAAGATACCTTCTGTTTCAGCTAATAGCTTGATACCTTCGATAATTTCGGCATCGGTGACAGATTCTATATTACCGCCAGTCTTCTTGGCAATCTCAACAGCGTAAACACCATCTGCGGGATTACCAATCGCAATTGATTTAGCTATTGTATTCGGTTTAACTGGTTTAATAAAGTCGCGGTCTTCTTTAAATGCTTCGGCGATAGGTGAACAACCTTCGGCTTGTGCGCCACTAAAGCGGACTGACTTACCTTCTACTAAACCAACTTCTACAAATTCTTGGAAACCTTTATAAATTTTGGTGAATAGTGAACCAGAAGCCAAAGGTGCAACTATATGATCTGGTAGTTCCCAACCTAATTGTTCTGCCACTTCATAGCCTAATGTTTTAGAACCCTCAGAATAGTAGGGGCGTAAATTAATATTGACAAAACCCCAACCATGTGTATTAGCTACTTCTGAACAGAGGCGGTTTACTTGGTCATAATTACCTTTCACAGCCATCAGGGTAGGACTGTAGATTAAGCTACCCAAAACTTTACCAGCTTCTAAGTCTGAGGGGATGAATACACAACAGTCTAAACCAGCATGGGCGGCGATCGCAGCTGTGGAGTTAGCCAAGTTACCCGTACTAGCACAAGAAACTGTAGTGAAACCCAACTCCCTAGCACGGGAAAGGGCGACAGACACCACCCGATCCTTAAAGCTGAGGGTGGGCATATTTACCGCATCATTCTTAATATATAGTTTGTTTAGACCCAGGCGACGGGCTAGACGGTGGGAACGCACCAAGGGAGTCATACCTGTTCCCACATCAATTACATTGTCAGTTGCGACAGGCAAAAAGGGACGATAACGCCAAATCGAATTAGGCCCCGCTTGAATTTTTTCACGAGTTACAGACAGACGCAAAGCATTGTAGTCATACTTCACTTCCAAAGGCCCAAAGCAGAACTCACATACATGACTAGCCTTGAGTTCATATTCCGCGCCACATTCCTTACACTTCAAAGCACTAAAAGCGGCGTTGGTGGCTGTGGTAGGTTTGGATACTGCCTGAGTCATAGTAACTATCTTTCCCTGTTTGTCTGTCAACTGTGCCTGAATAGTATCACGAGTAAAAATACTCGTCAAACATACCCGACTATTTTTGTCGGATTTGACTAAACCATTTAATATACAAGGGTTTTGACTGGTTTTACACTAAATTTACCAATTCAAAACAAAAAATCAATTTTAAGAAATTAGAGAAATTAATCTTTCGCCTTAACCTGTCTAAATAGGTTATGTTATACTTTACCAGGAAATATACAGAATAAAAAGTGTTTTTACATATAATAAAATCACTTAAATTAACTAGGATTACTTAAGTATATTTACAGTTTTATTTTTCTTCAGAGCTTTTAATAGCAGTATTTACACTGGTTTAAAATCAGCAGACTTTGATTTAATATTTTCAAGCGATCGCTATGTGCCGAGTCATCAAATTTATATCAGTAAATCAAACTGCATTAACCAGAAACTGCTAACAACTAACCCAGTAAACAAAATATTCTGGCAAAACACAGTAATTTTAGTTACTGTGAATTCAACTAATTAGTAGATAAATACCTGTAATATTCAGCACTTTTATAATTTGGCGAATTAGAGGTATTTTGCATCTATTGTGCTTGATACCCAGGATCATGCTATCCAGTGACTACACACGATGAAATCCCGTCAAAAATTGAATCAGGCTAAAACATCAAGACTTCACCCGGCTTTAGTGACAACCGCACTTCTAGCAAGCGGTTTTTTCCAATTTGTCTCCCCTGCTTTAGCTCAAACAACTAGCGCAGGTACAGTTATCAACAACCAAGCAACAGCTACTTACGAAGATCCTAATAACCCACCTGATCCGAATAATCCTAATGACCCTAGAAGACTAAATACTACTTCTAACACCGTAACCGTGACTGTGGCGGAAGTAGCGGGTATTTCTGTAGTAGCTGGTACACCTGTAGATAACAACGCTGGAACTATTCAAACGGGTGATCTCATATATTATCCCTTTACGATCACCAACGTTGGTAATGATCCAACTCGCTTCCAAATTCCTACCCAAGCTGGTATTACAGGCCCAGGTACAGTAGGCACATTACAATACAGTACCAATGGGACATCATGGACAGATGTTCCTAATGGTGGATTTACTACAGCTTCCATACCAGTTAATGGAACAATACAGGTAAGAGTACCGGTAACAGTAAATTCCGGTGTTACACCTGGTCAAACGATTAAAGTTACTTTAGGGGAAACTACACCGGCTGAAACCGCAACTAATTCTCCACGAGCCGGATCGGTGAATGACAACAGAGACGTTTATACTGTAGATAACCTGAATGGTACACCTGAAGAAGTTACAGGTTTACCTGCTAATGGTGTAGTAGAAGGCAGTGCAGCAGCCTCCATAACTGTTTCTCCGAAGTATTATTCTTTGGCTACCATACTCAAAACTCGTGGCAATTATAGCAATAACGGTACACCAGGAGATATCACAGACGATACCATCGACTACAATTTGAGTCTGCGAGTTGAGTCTAGCGATGTGACAGGACAAAGTATCACTCCCTCACCTTTAGCGGGTTCTACCGTACCTGGTCTTCCTGGGAGTAATATTTTAGTTGCTGATGCTATTCCTTTTGGGACGCAACTAGCAGTAGCACCAACAGTTCCCACCGGTTGGCAAGTAGTCTACTCTACGACTCCTGTCACCACATCTGCCAATGTAGCCACCTGGACAACAGTACAACCAGGAGATTTAGGTACAGTAACGCGCATTGGTTTTATTAAACCCACTACAGACGGTGATACCAATACTTACCTTGCTGCTAATGGCCAGTCAACCTCATTCTCCATGCAGTTAAGAGTGAGAACAGGACAAACTGCTCCTCTAACCATAGCCAACATTGCTCAAGTTTTTGGTAAAACCCCAGAAACAAATGCTCCTGTGTTGGATGAGTCTGGTGATCAAAATCCCAGCAACTTTGACGGAACTTCAGGTAACATGACACCCCCATCAAACACAGACACTAATGGGGATAATGTACCTGATCAGTTACCGCCTACTGTACCTGACGGTTATATCACTGATCCAAAAACTGACCCAAGTGATTTAAACACCACCGGAACGGATACTGCTGGTGATAATACTGGTGATACTAACAATCCAGGTGCAAATGCAGGTGGTGAAGCTAACGTCTTTAGCGTGAATGTGTCCTCAGTGGTGAACGGGCCAAACGGTTCGCCAGATGCGGTTGGCCCGACAGACAATAATGATGATTTTACTAATAGGTCTTCCAATGTTCCGGCTAATACTGCTCCAGGTTCAACATTTGACCCAAATGTAATTAATTTTACTAACACTGTGAGAAATAGTGGTACTCAAGCAGACAATATCTCTTTACTACCTACACCACCAGCTAACACAGGTGACTTACAAGTAAATACAGTCGTGACTATATCTGCTAACAATGGTGCCACAATTGCTACTTATACATACAATGGCACGCAATTTAACTTTACCAGTGGTACTGGTCTTGTCGGAGGCAACCCAGTCAGTGCTACTAACCCAGTCAGAATTGATAATGTAGCAGCCAACGGTACAGCTAACTACACTGTCACCGTTGACCTACCACCTACTACTCCACTGTCAACTGATCCTGGTTTTGAAAGCGGTTTTCCTGTACCAATTACAGCATTTATTGACAGCAATAGTAACGGTTTGGCTGATGATGCAGCGTTTAACATTACCATTGACCGGGTATACACTGGCTTCTTACAACTGATCAAACAGTCCCGGATTTTACAGGGAACTGGCCCAGCAGTTCAAGGTACAGATGGTACTTTAAGTACAACACCCAAGACACCCGCGCCTGGAAATATTATTGAGTACGTAATTCAGTACAAAAACATTTCTGAGCCAGCCGTCGGTACTGGTAATGTAATCTTGAATGCTGGCAATGTGGTGATTACTGAAGATGGTACAGCATCACCCAATAACTGGGCAATAGATAACGCACCTAGCAACGGCATAATTGATACCAGTCACGTGCTTGGTTCGGCTCAAGGTGCTGGCACAATTCAATACTTCAGTGGTACCTCTGCTAATAATCTGCTGGCTGGTGAACAAAGTGGTAGTAGTGCAAATAGCGATATCACCAAGTATATAAATACTCTCACTAATCCAGTTGCCCCTGGTCAGACAGGAACATTTACCTTCCAACGCAAGGTTAACTAATTATGAAGATAAAACATTTCTTGATGTCCGGGGTAAGTGCCGGTCTACTGCTGACAACGCTTTCGTTTCCTACTCATTTACCAGGGGTAGTTAGTTGGTGGTCATCTCACAGTGCATTTGCTCAAAGTCCCCAAAAGCAGCAGCCTTTACAGTTGCATTTAAAAGCAGAAAAGCAGATTTTAACAAAGAATCAACAAGGTAAGCAGCAAGTGACTTGGCAAGCTTTGAAAGGTCAAGCACAGGTTAAACCGGGGGATAGATTACGGTATACCGTAACTGGGGAAAATACAAGCGATCGCCCCCTGAAAAATCTCACTCTCAATCAATCCATCCCCAACGGTATGGTATATGTGCTGAAGTCTGCCAATATCAACAATCAAGATGCCAAAATCACCTACAGCATCGATGGCGGACGCAGTTTTGTAGAAAATCCGATCATTAAAGTTACCCTGACTGATGGCAAAGTCGAAACCAAACCAGCACCCGCAACTGCTTACACTCACATTCGGTTACAAATACCTTCAATAGCAGCCAAGGCAGTAGTCACAGCAACTTATCAAACTCAAGTACGTTAATTAATAACTTTGGTGCTGTGTTTGGGAAAACTTGATTCTATAGTCAGCCGTTGTTTATGCGTTCATTTTTCAACACCGGCTGATTAGTATTAATTTTTACTTTGTTATAGATGCCTTGATGAGTGAAGGCATTTCAGAGGAGATAAATTCAGTGTTCCGTCCTCGTCAACGCAAACAAAACACTTCTGGTAGTAATTGGGTGCAAAAGTTAACAGCAACTATTCTCCTGGGAAGTTGCTGGCAGACTATCGTACCCACACCAGCATTATCACAAGCACCTCCTGTTGTTAATCTGATCAATCAAGCTACTTATACTTATACAGATATTTCCAGTAACAATAAATATCAAGGTAATACCAGTCAACTTAATCTGAATTTTGACCCATTAGTTGACCCATTAGGACGGATTTTAGGCTGTGCAGGTGCGCTTTTACCAGACTACACAGGTTTTTCTGTGAGTGTATATGAACCTAACCCCAACGATGCCACCGGCACAGAATTAGGACAACTTGTTTCGTTAACACGTACAGAAGTCCCTGATATTCCTAATAATAATATTCCTGGTGGTAAAGCACCAAATAGTGAAAATCTTAATCCCTATTTGATTACAAATAATCCGGCTGGTGTCTATAATTTCTTACTTGATCCGAATAAAGGTCAAACTGACCCAGGTAAAACCTATATTTTTGTAGTTAATCCCCCAGCTAATTCTATTTATCAGCAACGACGCATCAAGATAGAAATTCTCAACCGTACAGGTACAGCTAATAATATTGTGCGATATCTGGCTACTGCTTTAGATGGTCAACCAATTAGACTGACGGGTGAAAATAGAGTAGAAGGCACAATTGTTTTAGTTCCGAATGCAGAGTTAGTGGGATTGGACTTATTAACTTTTGAATTTACCACTAATATGTGCCAAGCCAATCAGATGCAGATGATCAAAACAGGCGATCGCGCTACAGCTGAACCAGGAGATACTGTGATTTATCGCCTATCAGTCAGAAATCTCTCTGATGCGGCTTTAAATAATCTCATGATCACCGATAATTTACCATTAGGATTTAACTTTTTACCTAAATCTGTCCAGGGAGAAATTAATAGTCAGCCAGTTACCATCACATCCACACGCAACGGTAGTACAGTCAGCTTACGTACAGATGCCAATATTCCCATTGGGCAGGTGCTAAATATTGCCTATGCTGCCCAATTAACACCCGATTCTCTCCGTGGTACAGGTCGGAATAGTGCGATCGCCAATGCTCAACGTGCTGATAATCGCTTTAGCATCAAAGATGGGCCAGTCACCCACCAACTCAGGATTCGCCCAGGTATAGTTGCTGACTGTGGCACAATTATCGGTCGAGTGTTTATCGACAAAAACTTTGATGGGGAACAACAAGACGGAGAAGCCGGAATTGCCAATGCAGTAATTTTCTTACAAGATGGCAACCGCATTACTACTGATGCCAATGGTTTATTCTCACTAGCTAATGTTTTACCGGGAAGTCACACAGGAGTATTAGACCTGAGTAGTGTTCCTGGCTACAAACTAGCCCCTAACAAAAAATTCCGAGAACGCAACAGCCAAGCGCGCCTAGTGCGTTTAGAACCAGGGGGTTTAGTCCGCATGAATTTCGCTCTCACTCCCATCTCAGAGGAGGTAGTTAAACCATGAAACCTGTGACTAATTTCCATTTAAGGTTAATGGGGGTGATGGTAGGAGCTTTCAGTAGCGTTTTGTATCCCGCGACAGTTCACGCCAAGAGTAATGATCATCTGTACATGGCATCAGATTTAGACAACCCCAATCTGACAAATGCACCGACATTTCAGGAAACATCTCGACATATTCCCGCTTCTCAACTAGGGAAGCGGGTAAGAGGCTTAAGTCAAACAACCGAATTCAGTACGCACTCCCGCCAACAACAAACACCGCCAGACTTAACAGCAGAAGTCACCACACCCCACGAGGAAAACTTTCAGTTTGCTCAAAACACCATTCCACCATTTCAACCGTCAGCTGATATTGAAGTACCTCAAGGTTTAAGCAGACTCACAGAAATTCCATCCTTTCAACCAGGAAAGGATACAGCCTTACCCAATAGCTTACGTAAATTAATCACAACACCATCAAACACAGGCGATGAATACAAAGAAAATAATTCCCAATCCCTAGTCCCCAGTCCCCCATCTCTAAAAATCCTCACTCCCATTCCTGACAATGTTGTAGATATCCGCGCCACTCAGATAACGGTGCAGTTTCCCGAAGGTAGTCCCATAGAACTACGGGTAAATGGGGAATTAGTAGACTCTTCTTTGCTGGGACGCACAGAAACCGATGCGGATACTGCTTTAGTAACGCAGACATGGTATGGAGTCCCACTCAACGACGGTGTAAATCATATTTCTGCACAAATCATCGGCAGTTCCGAACCACCCGTAACAGTGCGGGTAGTGGTACGAGGAACAGCCAGCAAATTAACTATAGAAACAGTTGAATCTCGGATTTTAGCTGATGCACGTTCAACAGCCACAATTAAAGGTCAACTATTAGATAGCAATGGAAATCTTTCCTATCAAGATACAGTAGTCACTATCATCCCAACGGCGGGAGAGTTAATTGGAACAGACTTCAAACCCGAACAACCAGGATTTCAGGTAGAAGCAAAAGCAGGACAATTTACAGCTACCTTACGCTCAAACCTCAAAGCCCAAACTGTACGCATTCGGGCAGTAGCTAACGATTTAGAAGCCTTTACTCAAATACAATTTGAAACCGCATTGCGTTCTAGCCTCGTGACTGGGGTGATTGATGTGCGTTTAGGCGCAAGAGGGACGAATTATTACGGCAGTTTTCGTGATTTTCTCCGTCCTGATAGCCAGAGAACTACCCAATTAGATTTTCACTCAGCTATTTTTGCTACGGGTAGGATTGGCGAGTGGTTGTTTACTGGTGCATATAACAGTTCTCGTAGTCTCAACGAAGATTGCAACTGTGACAACCGCCTATTTCGTACTTATCAATTTAGTGAACAAAACTATCCTGTTTATGGTGATAGTTCCAAAGTTGATGTAGTTACGCCTTCCATTGATAGTGTCTATCTGCGTTTTGAACGTTCCACACGCATTCCTGGCGTTGCACCTGATTATGCGATGTGGGGAGACTACAGTACAGAAGAATTTGCCCGTCCATCCCAGCAGTTTACAGCTGTAACTCGTCAACTCCACGGCTTTAAAGCTAACTACAACTTAGGCAATCTGCAAATTACAGGCTTCTACGGTAATAATTTAGAAGCTTTTCAAAGAGATACCATTGCACCTGATGGTACTAGCGGCTATTACTTTCTGTCGCGTCGCTTAGTAGTTCCTGGAAGTGAAAATGTCTTTATTGAGTTAGAAGAATTAAACCGCCCTGGTACTGTATTAGAACGGAAAGCATTAAACCGGGGGCCAGACTACGAAATAGATTACGATCGCGGGACTCTATTATTTCGAGAACCAATTCTGCGTACCGACATTGACGCAACAGGACAAGTTCTCGTCCGGCGAATTGTGGTTAGCTATCAATACGACAGTAACAACTCCGATAACAAAATTTATGCAGGTCGTCTGCAATATAACTTTTCCCGCACCCTTAACCAAGAAAGTTGGATAGCTGCTACCTACCTGCGAGAAACCCAAGGAATACGGGGATTTGAACTATATGGTGCAGATGGGATGATTGCTCTTGGTTCTCAAGGTAAATTTACCGCAGAATACGCCCATTCTACCAATGATTCTGACATTATGGGACGGGTAAGCGGCGAAGCTTACCGTTTAGAAGCCGAAGGGCGATTTTTTCCAGGTTTACAAGGTCGCGCCTACTATCGTTACGCTGCTACAGGTTTTGCTAATAACGCTACTATTAGTTTTGTTCCCGGTCAGACTCGCTATGGTGGACAATTAATCGGGAGAGTCTCTAAAACCACAAATATTCGGGTGCTATACGACCATGAAGATAACTTTGGCATTGCACCCCAACCTTTAGATACATTTGAAGAATTATTTTCACCCCGTTCTCAAGCTATACCCGGTAGCCAAGTGGATAATTCTCTCACCACCATTTCGGCGGGAATTCAACAAAGATTCGGGAAAGCCACCATAGATGTCGATTGGATTCGTCGTCATCGAGAAGACAGAATAGCGACAAACGCTGTAGAAAATACAACCGAGCAATTGCGTAGTCGTTTCACCTATTCCCTCACCAATAACCTGACTTTCCAAGCTCAAAATGAGCTAACTTTATCTTCACAAAAAGACATCGTATATGCAGACAGAACTATTTTCGGGCTAAACTGGGCGGTTGTTCCCGGTGTGAATATTAGCCTAGCTCAACAGTTTTACAGTAGCGGTCAAAATTCTGGTAACTCAATTACTAGCTTAAATATTAACGGTGAACACAAACTTGGCACAGATACCACTTTAACGGCTCGTTACTCAATTATCGGTGGTGCTAACGAAATGACTACTCAAGGTGCAATTGGTTTAAATAACCGTTGGATGATTGCACCAGGGTTGAGACTCAATTTAGCTTACGAACACGTTTTTGGTAACTTCTTCCAGCGTACCGCCGCAGGTCAACAATTTGCCCAACCGTTTACACCGGGACAAAGTGCTTCTAGTATCGGCTTTAATGGCGGCGATAGCTACAGTATCGGCTTGGAATATGCGGATAATCCTGAGTTTCAAGCTAGCGCACGTTATGAACATCGCACTTCCTCCGGTGGTTCTAACACCGTAATTTCCGCCGCCGCCGTGGGCAAAATTTCCCGTGCGTTAACAGCTTTAGTCCGCTATCAGCAAGCCAGTTCTGCCAATCAAAAACTGACTGGACTGGGTGATACAGCGAATTTGAAATTAGGTTTAGCTTATCGTCACCCCAAAAACGATAAATTTAACGCCTTATTGCGTTATGAATATCGGCAAAATCCCGCAACTATCCCTGACACCATTTTCTTAGGTAGTGGTACAGGTTCACAAGACCATACCTTTGCTGTCGAAGCCATTTACGCACCCAATTGGCAATGGGAATTTTATGGTAAATATGCGTTGCGAAATAGCACTTCTTATTTAGCTAGTGATTTAGCAGGTACAAGTACAGTCAATCTGGGACAATTCCGTGCTACCTATCGCTTCGGCTATAGCTGGGATTTAGTGGGTGAAGCGCGTGTGATTGGTCAAGCTAACTATACTGAGACAGGCTTGGTAGTGGAAGCAGGTTATTATTTAAGTCCTAATTTGCGTCTGGCAGCTGGTTATGTGTTTGGTAAAGTCGATGACCGAGATTTTTCGGGTACACGTTCTGCGGGGGGGCTGTATTTGGGTTTGACGTTGAAACTTAACGAATTATTTGATGGGTTTGGATTACAGAAACCAGTGGCGCGTTAACGGTAGGACAAAAGTATGGGCAAGTCGTTATCAAATCACCACCAAAAATTATACTTAGGTAGCCTAGCTTTATTGTGTATTTTAGGAGCAGGTATCAAGCCGAGTTGGGCGGAAGGAAGTAAAGAGTTAGTTGCAGATGGTGGAGATAGACCTTACCTAGAATGGCTAGACGCAAACACCTATAGAACTGCGGGAATTCTCAGACAAAATACACTTAAAGTCTATGTTCAAGCTGGAGAAACAGTTTATCTTGGCTCTAGTGTTTACAATGCTGATCCTGTTGCCAATAATCAAGATATTATTTACCGCAGTCCCTTTGGCAGTCAAAACGGTGCTTGTGATGTTGTAAATGGTGGCTTTGGTCACATTAACACACTAACTAAAGAAAACCTTGGCCCTGCACCTTTAAGGACTGGTGGTTACACTCCCTGTAGCTTTGTAGCTACGGAAACAGGTATTTATGAAGTAGAATTTCGCTCTCCTAAACCCCTTACTAGCCCTCTGGATGGCGTAAACCCCCCTGCTAGGTTGGCTACCGCCCAATTTCCTACAGATGCGTCTCAAAACGGCGGGATAGCAGCTTGGGATATTACCGTGGCTAATAATGGTGTAGCTCAAACTGGACGGGTATTTGCTAATTATCTAGCCCTGAATATGGGTAGTAATGGTCGCTCTCTCAATTCTAAACTCTACATTCAAACAAACGATGGCTATCGCTACGAAACCGATATGAATGGACTAGATCCCTTTGGTTTCATCTTCTTTGCTAATAGCCGGGGATTTATTGATCAAACGAATAATTCTACACTCTATCACTCTGCCAATTCTCCAGATGCTCCTCTGAGTCCCCTAAACTTTTATGGTAATGTAGCTGTCCAGCGTCCTGATGTCCCAGACACAATTACTGATATTACCCATTATGTTTTCATTAACCGCCCAGCGACGGTAACGCTTAATGCTTTAGGAGTTCCTTTAAATGCAACACCACCAGCAGTCCCCGAAAATTTTCTGTTTACTGGTGGAAGCGGTGGCAGTGGTAATCAGACTTTTGTGGGTGTGGGAGGAAATTTTAGTTTTAATGTGGCTCGCAGTGGTAGTTATCAAATTATTATTGATAGTAATACCGATGGCATTTTTGACCCTAGTGCAGACCGGGTATTACAAAATGTCATGTCTGCCGGGCAGGTTGTAGTTTTCTGGGATGGGAAAGATGTTAATGGGGTGAACTTACAACCCCGTCCCGGAAATCAGCCCTATGATGCTCAAATTACTACGAGAGGCGGTGAATACCACTTTCCCTTACTTGATGCCGAAAATAATCCGAATGGGTTTAAAATTACGATGGAAAACCCACCAGCCCCTTACCCGATAATTCAAGATCAAAATGGACAAAATATTGGGTCTACCACAATTTATTATAATGATACTAACTATACAACTGCTAATGGTACCAATGTCAGCTTAGATGGTACAGGGGCTAGTAATCCCAGGAATGCTGCTAGAGGAGTAGACAGTAATAATGCTTTATATAGACACGCTTTTAGTAGCAACTATGGTGATTTTAAAGGTATAGACACTTGGACATTCTTCCCCAGTCAAGTTATATTTACACCTTTAGTAATTACTACTAACAAACAAGCCAATGTCAGAGCAACTAAATCTGTGCGCTTTGCGGTAGATAGTGATGGAGGGGAAACTGTAAATGTAGGTGATATTGTAGAATATACTATTACTTATTCTAACCTAGCTCCTGGTAATAGTGATGCGATTAATTTTATAATTACTGATAACTTACCATCACAGTTAACTTATCAAAGTGCAATTATTACCAGTGCTACTGCGGGCAATAATATCACGCTCAATCCTAATTACAATGGCACTGGAGCTTTAACTAATAGCGGCACTTTGCGAGTTGGAGATACTATCAGCATTAAAATTACTGCCAAAATTAATCATAATAATGGTGGTAATCCGATTAGTAACCAAGCTAGTGCTACTTTTAATACTCCCGATAATGCTCAAGCAACGTCTGGTACTGTTTTAACTGATGCAGATTCATCTGGTAGTAGTAGTAATCCGCCAACTGTAGGAAATTATTTTGCCCAAACTGCTGATGATGGTTCAAATGTAGGTAATAATCCGACTCAAACCGGAGATGATGATCCGACTCTGTTAACAGTAGCTACTGCGCCTACCAATCCACCTAATATAGTATTAGTCAAACGGATCACCCGGATTAATGACCAAGATTTCACTGATATTGTAGATGGTCGTAGTGATGTTCCGCCAACTGCTACTAACTATGTAGCGGCACCACGGGATACTGATGATAATGATTCTAAATGGCCAGTGGGTTATTTACGGGGTTTGATCAATGCTGGTAATGTTCAACCAGGTGATGAGTTAGAGTATACGATTTATTTCCTGTCTAATGGTCAAGTCAATGCAAATAATGTAAAATTCTGTGATTTAGTTCCTAATAATGTGACGTTTTTGACTAATGGTTTTAATAATCAAACTCCTAATGATGGGGGTTTAGCTGGGGCTGATCATGGTATTGCTTTGGCTGTAGGCTTGAATACAGTATTTTTGAGTAGTGTAGCAGATGGCGATCGCGGCACTTTTTACCCAGCCAATGACCCCAATACACCAACTTATTGTCCTAGCAATAATACTAATGGTGCTGTAGCAGTCAATATAACCCGCAATCCCGATGTACCTAATCTACCAAAAGCAACTGGCTCTGGTACACCAACTAATTCCTATGGCTTTGTGCGCTTCCGCGCCAAGGTTAAGTAGTAGTCATTAGTCATTAGTCATTAGTCATTAGTCATTAGTCATTAGTCATTAGTCATTAGTCATTAGTCATTAGTGTTTCCCCCCCTGCTCCCCTGCTCCCTACCCCCTACCCCCCTAGTTCTTCCTAACCACCACTCACCGGGGGAATTAACACGACTTCATCACCATTTTTTAAGCCGGTATCCGGTTCAACAAACATTAAATTAATCCCAAAACGGGTGACATCTCGCCATTTAGCTAGTTCTGGGTGTTCAGCAATCAGGCGATCGCACACTGCGCTTACAGGTGTACCATCAGGAAATTCCCATACCAATTCTGAAACTCCATAGGCTTCTTGATAAGCGGCAAACAATTTGACGGTAATGGTGATTGCACAATTGCACATAAAATTTTTCCCTACCGATTTGACGGTACGAGGATTTTGTTTGAAAAACGCAGACTACCACAGTACAAGAATTGTTTTCAAAACACAGAACACACCAACAATATTTTGCCGATTTCGGTCATCATTAAAGTTGAGTCTAGGCAGTAGCTAGTTAATAGCTGACTCTGACTAGCAAAAATGTTGACTATTACCTCTACCTCTGGTGGTATACGTTTTTTAAAATTTATGTAATTATTTCACAATATGCAAGCTGAATTCAATTTTCTGCAAAACTGGTATCCTGTATCACCCATTGAAGACTTAGACCCCCAACGACCAACCCCAGTTACTATTTTAGGACTGCGGTTAGTTATCTGGAAACCTAAAACTTCCGAAACTTACCGAGTGTTTTTAGATCAGTGTCCCCATCGTCTAGCTCCCTTGAGTGAGGGAAGAGTGGATGAGAAGACGGGAAATTTAATGTGTAGCTATCACGGTTGGCAATTTGATCAGCAAGGAATTTGTACTCATATCCCCCAAGCTGAAAATCCAGAACTTGTTACCCAAAATCAACACAGTTTTTGTGTGACTACATTACCAGTGCGCCAAGCCAATGATTTGCTTTGGGTTTGGCTGGATGCTCAATCACCAGAATTAGCAGCTACTCAAGCTTTACCTTTATCACCGCAAATAGATACAAGCAAAGGTTTTGTTTGGAGTTCTTTTGTGCGTGATTTGGCTTATGACTGGCAAACTTTAGTAGAAAATGTGGCAGATCCTAGTCATGTTCCCTTTGCTCATCATGGGGTACAGGGTAAGCGAGAACAAGCAAAACCTGTTCCTATGGAAATTGTGCAATCTACAGCAGATTTAATTCAAGCCCATGTTAAGGGCAATTTTAACAGCACCATTACCTTTGAGCCACCTTGTCGTTTAGAGTATGCCATTAGTTTCGGTAATGCTGGCAAACAAGTAGGATTGATTACTTACTGTATTCCTGTAGCTCCGGGTAAATCTCGGATTGTCGCCCAATTTAGCCGCAATTTTGCGACTAAACTCCATCGACTTACCCCCCGGTGGTGGGATCACATCACTAACCGTAATGCGGTTTTAGATGGAGATATGATTTTACTACTCCAGCAAGAGAAGATTTTGCAACAAAAACAATCAACTGAAAGCTGGAAAACTGCCTACAAAATGCCTACCAGTGCTGACCGTTTAGTGATAGAGTTTCGGAGGTGGTTTGATCGCTATTGTCAGGGCAAGTTACCTTGGCAAGAGGTAGGAATTAATCCTACAGACAGCTTAACCATTAATGACGATCGCTCTGTGATTTTAGATCGTTACAAACAACATACCCAACATTGTAGTAGCTGCCGTCAAGCCCTGAAAAATATCGAGCGATCGCAATTCATCTTACTCACATATTTTGCCATTACAGTCGCCGGGGCTGCCATCCTCCCAGATAGCGTCAGACTAAAGTTAGGTTTACCCCTAATTATTACAGCACTCTTAAGCCTTGCTGTCTATGCTTGGCTCAAATTCTGGCTAACTCCCAAATTTTACTTTGTAGATTATATCCACGCCCAAAGGTAGGGACTGGGGAGGAGCGGAGGAGCGGAGGGAGCGGAGGCGAGAAACTAATGACTAATGACTAATAACTAATAACTAATGACTAAAAAATCTGCTCTAACTTCTGGAAATCACGCTGTACTTCTTCCCATAAGGCTTTATTGTGAGGATCAGTTTTTAAGGCTTTTTTGAGATAAACCCTGGCTTTGAGCAATTGGTTTTCATTAATTAGAGCGCGTCCCCAAATTTGATAGGCGATCGCTTGCCATTGGCGTACTTCTGCGTCTTTGGGTAAACGTGCGGCTAAGGCTTCTGCTAAGGCGATCGCTTGGGGAAATCGCCGTTCTTTTAAAAACCGTTGCAGTTGTTCGTAAGTCTTCCACTTCAGCCGTTGCTCTATTTCCGCCATATTAGGCGGTTGGGTGGGTGGCTTTTCCGTGGTGGCGGTGGTGGCTTTAGGTGCTGTTTCTGGCTTGGTGGCTTGAGTCTGTTGGCGACTAGACGTAGATGTATAAGACTGCTTTACACTTTGGGCAGTCTCTTCTGGTGGTACTACTGTCAATAAGAATCTATATGCCTCTGTCAAGGCGATAAACTTATCTTTAGCTTTTTTGTCCCCTGGATTAATATCCGGGTGATATTGCTGCGCGAGTCGTCGGTAGGAGGCTTTAATGTCGGAAAAAGAAGCACCCGACCTTAAACCCAATAAACGGTAGCAATCTCCAAGATCCATCTTGATCTATTAGTGGTTGAATATTTCCGCTATCAGCTACTAGCTGCCAGCATGAAATTTTAATAATAAATAATCTTCTATTATAGTTTATCAGCTTGGACGATGCGCCAAACTCAGTATCTTCCGAATCAATTATGTAGTGCAATTGACATTTTTGCTAGGGATTGGGGCAGATCAATTCAAAATTCAAAATTCAAAATTCAAAATTCAAAATTGTTGACTGTTGACTGGGTACAAGTTCTTTTCCCTTGCTCCCAGTACCCAGTCACCAGTCCCTTCCAGTCCCTAATCCTAAATCCGTTCTTCAATCACACGGTCAATCAAGCCGTATTCTTTGGCTTCTTGGGCGGACATGAAAAAGTCACGATCCATGTCTTTTTCGATTTTGGCTAGGGGTTGACCAGTGTTGTTAGCATAAATGTTATTTAACTGGTTACGAATCCGCAGAATTTCTCTGGCTTCGATTTCGATGTCGGTGGCTTGTCCACGAGTACCGCCAGAGGGTTGGTGAATCATAATCCGAGAATGGGGCAATGCTAGGCGTTTGCCTTTTGTCCCGGCTGCCAATAAGAAAGAACCCATTGAAGCGGCTAAACCGACGCAAATTGTCACCACGTCAGACTTGATGTGCTGCATGGTGTCATAAATTGCCAAGCCGGATGTTACCATCCCACCAGGGGAATTGATATATAAGTAAATATCCTTACCTGGGTCTTCCGAATCCAGATACAGCATTACGGCAATGATTTGGTTGGCGATTTCATCATCAACATCACGCCCCAGGAAAATAATACGTTCTCGGTACAGGCGATCGTAAATGCTGATCCAATCTGTAAACTGTCCTCCGGGCATCCGATAAGGAACTTTAGGCACTCCTATAGGCATATTTGACTCCGTTTGTAATTAGTCATTAGTCATTAGTGAGTCAGCGCGGTCTTGGGGGTTTCCCCCATGAGCGACTGGCGAACCCGTAAGGGTCATTAGTCGTTAGTCATTAGTCATTACTGTTGACTATTGACTGTTGACTAATGTTGCTTTAAAGAACACTAGCGGGTAGTGGAGGATTGGCAAGTTCTTCTTTTTCAAAGACTCGATCAATCAAGCCGTATTCTTTGGCTTGGTAAGGAGTCATGTAAAAGAGACGATCCATGTCTTTAGTAATTCTTTCTGGGGTTTGTCCGGTGTTACGCGACAAAATATCAACCATTGAGGCTTTGTTAGCCAGAACTTCCTTAGCCCGGATTTGAATATCGGTTGCTTGCCCTTGGGCGTAGCTCTTGGGCTGATGCAAGATAATGGAGGCATTAGGTAAGCTAGCACGGCAACCTTTTGTGCCAGCACTGAGTAACATCGCCGCCATACCCATCGCTGAACCAATACAAATGGTGTGAATGGGAGGCTTGATATATTTCATCGTGTCATAGATGGCGAAGGCTTCGGTTTCAAAGCCGATGGGTTCGCCACTATAACCGGAGGTGCCGGTAGAGTTGATATAAATTTTAATCGGCTTTTCGGGGTCGTCGGACTGCAAATACAATAGTTGGGCAACTATCAATTCCGTGACAGCAGGCACCAGTGGCATTCCCAGATAGACAATTCGCTCCTTTAATAGTAGGGAAGGTAAATCTGGCGGCGGTGTCCGGTAGAAGTTATCGCCGTAGTAAGGGGCTTGAACAGCCTTGATGGGGGAAATGTCCATAGCAACTGATCGCCTGAATTATGCCGTTAACTGTAATACATCCTAGCGCGATGCTAGCTATCTGCAAGTGCGGTTTTCTCACTTATGGGCAAGATAGCTGGGCATCTGCCAATGGTTGGCTTCTAAGATATTCTGAATATATTATCTGAAATATCTTCATGGATTGCTGAAATTAATTTTTCCGTAGCATTGCTGTAACGATTTGAAGCTATTCATAAATGTATATATCCTGTTTGTGATGTTTGGATTATGAAAGTTAATTTGCAACCTCTCCTCAATGATGGCAATATTGACGCAAGTCAAGCAAGCAGTCAGCGTCAGTTGGCAATTTCGGTTTCGGCGAGTGCGGAACCACAAGACCGAAATGTGCCGGTGAATTTATGCTTAATTCTGGATCATAGTGGTTCGATGAATGGGCGACCTTTAGAAATTGTTAAACAAGCGGCGAATCGGTTGGTGGATAAACTAAAAGTGGGCGATCGCCTGAGTGTGGTAGCCTTCGATCATCGTGCTAAGGTCTTAGTCCCTAATCAAGTCATTGACAACCCTGAACAAATCAAAAAACAAATCAGCCGTCTGGCGGCTGATGGCGGTACAGCTATCGATGAAGGTTTGCGCTTGGGAATTGAGGAGTTAGCCAAAGGCAAAAAAGACACGGTTTCTCAGGCGTTTTTGCTCACCGATGGGGAAAATGAACACGGTGATAATAATCGCTGTTTAAAATTTGCCCAGTTGGCGGCTAACTATAACTTGACGTTAAATACTCTGGGATTTGGCGATAACTGGAATCAAGATGTTTTAGAAAAAATTGCTGATGCGGCTTTGGGTACTTTATCCTATATCCAAAAACCGGAACAAGCTGTAGATGAATTTAGTCGCTTGTTCAGTCGGATTCAAACTGTGGGTTTGACTAATGCTTATCTGCTATTCTCTCTGATGCCCAATGTCAGATTTGCAGAACTCAAACCTATTGCCCAAGTTGCACCAGACACAATTGAGTTACCTGTGCAACAAGAAGCTGATGGCCGCTTTGCTGTCCGGTTGGGTGATTTGATGAAGGATGTAGAAAGGGTGATTTTGGCTAATATTTATTTGGGACAATTGCCGGAAGGTAAACAGCCGATTGTGAATGTCCAAGTGCGTTATGATCACCCGTCCCAAAATCAAGTCGGGTTATTCACGCCTAATGTCCCCATCTATGCTAATATTTTGCGGGTCTACCAACCAGATATTAATGCCCAGGTACAGCAGTCAATTCTGGCATTAGCTAAGTATCGTCAAACCCAAATTGCAGAAGCCAAACTACAACAAGGCGATCGCTCTGGTGCTGCTACTATGTTGCAAACGGCTGCGAAAACTGCTCTGCAAATGGGAGATAGGGGTGCGGCGACTGTATTACAAACCTCAGCCACTCGACTGCAATCTGGTGAAGATTTATCAGAAAGCGATCGCAAGAAAACCAGAATCGTTTCCAAAACTGTCTTGCAAGATACCTCTTCTTAGATGAAAGTCCAATTGCTCAGTGCGTTAAGTGACTACAATGTTGATGCGGCTCAACTCACCAGTCAGCGTCAATTGGCAATTTCTGTTTCTGCGAATATTGAAAAGTTTCAGCAGAATTTGCCGCTTAATTTCTGCTTAATTTTGGATCAAAGTGGTTCCATGCACGGCAAACCCCTGAAAACTGTGATTGAGGCTGTAGAACGCTTATTAGACAGACTAGAGCCAGGCGATCGCATTTCAGTTGTGGCGTTTGCGGGTTCGGCTGAGGTGATCATCCCCAATCAACCAGTTTTAGACCGTGAAACCATCAAATCTCAAATTAGGCATAAATTAACTGCTAGTGGTGGTACAACCATTGCTGAGGGTTTGCAACTGGGAATTACGGAATTAATGAAGGGGACAAAAGGCGCGGTTTCCCAAGCGTTTCTCCTCACTGATGGTCACGGTGAAAGCAGTCTGAAAATTTGGAAATGGGAAATCGGCCGCGATGACAGTAAACGGTGTCTGGAACTGGCTCACAAAGCCGCAAAAATTAACTTAACGATTAATAGTCTCGGTTTCGGCAATAGCTGGAATCAAGATTTACTCGAAAAAATTGCTGATGCTGGCGGCGGCACTCTCGCCCATATTGAGCGACCTGAGCAAGCAACCCATCAATTTAATCGTCTGTTTACACGCGTGCAGTCGGTGGGACTCACCAATGCTTACCTGTTACTATCTTTAGCTCCTGATGTCAAGTTAGCTGAACTCAAACCCGTGGCGCAAGTTTCCCCAGACATTATTGAGTTACCCGTGGAAACATCCCCAGATGGCGATTTTATTGTCCGCTTGGGTGATTTGATGACGAATATGGAACGGGTGGTTTTGCTGAATTTGTATTTAGGACAGTTACCGCCAGGACAGCAAGTCATTGGCAAAGTGCAGATCCGCTATGATGACCCCTCTAGGCAACAAGAGGGAATTTTTTCGACTATTTGGCCAGTATATGCCCACATTTTACCAGAATATCAACCAGATTTCAACTCCCAAGTGCATCAGTGGATTTTGACCTTAGCTAAGTATCGCCAAGCCCAGTTAGCCGAGACTAAATTACGACTAGGCGATCGCTCTGGTGCGGTGACAATGTTACAAACTGCCGCCAAAACTGCTTTACAAATCGGTGATCAGAATGCAGCGACAGTTTTACAAACCTCCGCCACCCGTCTACAATCTGGTCAAGAACTTTCCGATGCTGACCTGAAAAAAACACGCATGGCTGCCAAGACAATTTTACAGACTTCTTGACATCATGAAAACTACTGGCATTCATCACATCGCTATTATTTGTTCAGACTACGAACGCTCAAAAAAGTTTTATGTAGAAGTTCTCGGTTTTCCTATTATTAAAGAAACTTTTCGCGCTGCCAGAAATTCCTATAAATTAGATTTACGAATTAACGCAACTACCCAAATTGAATTATTCTCATTTCCCCATCCTCCCCAAAGATGTAGTAATCCAGAAGCTTGTGGTTTAAGACATTTAGCTTTTGCTGTTGAAAATCTAGAAGAAACTGTTGATTATTTAAAAGCTCATCATGTCGAGGTAGAAAATATCAGAATTGATGAAATTACAGGTAAAAAATTTACTTTTTTCCCAGACCCTGATAACTTGCCTTTAGAAATTTATGAGTGTTAAAGATAAAATACTGATGGGATAGATACCCGACTTCTTTGAGAAGTCGGGTATCTGAGTATTACGGATGGGCCGGACAGCCTGTCAACAGGCTAGAAGCCTGTTCCACTATCTAACAATTAATTAAGCCTACTTACTAAGTTGAGTTACTTAATATCTATAAAAATTTTTCGTCAGATGTCTAATACTAGATATGGATAAATCACGCGAGATAAAAATCAGCAAATTTTTAAGCAAGCATTTGCGGCATACACCAGAACTGCTTAAACTCAGTTTAACTGCTGGTGGTTGGGTAGAAGTTGATGAATTACTTACAGCTTGTGCATCTCATAACTTTCCTATTTCCCGTACCGAATTAGAACAAGTTGTAAAAAATAGCGATAAACAGCGATTCTCATTTGATGAAACCGGAACAAAAATCCGAGCCAATCAGGGACACAGTGTAACAGTAGACTTGCAACTAAAACGACAAATTCCCCCAGATATTCTGTATCACGGTACAGGAGAAAAATCAGTACCAGCAATTTTGCAATCTGGAATTTTGAAGATGTCGCGTCATCATGTACATCTATCTCAAGATATAGAAACAGCCAGAAAAGTCGGAATACGTCATGGTAGTCCAGTTATTTTCTCGGTTGACGCGATGGTGATGTATCAAGCAGGATTTACTTTTTATTGCTCAGAAAATGGGGTTTGGTTAGTAGATCATGTACCACCGGAGTATTTGACTGTTATGGTTGCTGAGTGAGATATAAAAACAGGACTAAAGTCCTGACTACTAACTGAAAATATGATGCTAGTTGGCTAGGCTTTGTTCATATTACCAGGACTGACACAATTGGCATATTATTAGGGTAGGCCAGATGTTGAACAGCAGTTGATTTTTAGCAAATTTTATTTTCTGATGCACCCTACAAAAGACTGTAATGCTCACAAGTGCGTAAGTCCTACTTACAAAAAGTTGAGGACTATTCTGACTTAGATGTAATTACTTCTGTAGGACGTAAAACTTTTTCACCTATCATAAAACCTGGACGGACAATTTTAGTAATTGTTTGTTCTTCTACATCATTTCTCACTTCTCTATCTACTACTCTACATAAATTAAAGTCGGGTTGATTTCCTGATAATTCTATCGGTACAACTTGACGTTTACTGAGTACGCTGAGAAATTTCCGATAAACTATTCCTACAGACTTGGGTAAGCGTTGGAAAATTTCCGGGTTGGGTTCTGGGTTGTTTTCTAAGTAGTTGAGCAATGCTTCTAGCGCGTCAGTCACTTCTAATAGTTCTAAAAATAAATCTTCTCTATTAGCTGCTGCTTGAGTTTGTTGTTCGCGTAAAGTTTGCTGGAGTAAAGTATTTTGTTTTTGTAAGTTGCTGAATTCTTCTATTAATTTCTCTCGTTGTTCTGAAGTGAGAATATAGTGGTTTTTGCTGAGTGAAAGTACATCTTGAGCAGATGAGGATACTTCCGGGTTAACACCAAGAAGTTTGGATTTCAGCCAATTGGTAACTTTGAGATACATGGATGGCGAGTCAGACACGGGACATCTCTTGAGATAACATAGGTAAGGTTTTGTTTGCCCAAGTTTGCACTTGAGGATGGGAATGATTAACTAACATTTGGCAGAGGGCGATCGCTCGTTGTAGTTGTCCACCCATCTGATATGCTCTAATTAGCCACATTTGCGCTTGAATATAAGTCTCTGTATTGCGTTCTGTACAAATCTGGCAGTAGTCTTCTAAATATTTTATGGCTTTGGGGTAACGTTTCTCTTGGCAAGCTGTCACACCCTCGCTGAATAGTTTTGCTAAGGGTATCGTTAACGGTTCTCGTTCTTGGTTTTCTTCTTGGGTGGCGTGGGCGATCGCTTGTTCTAAGCCATCAAATTCTGGTAATATCACTAAATTCGGCGCGGACTCTGCTAACGCTGATAAATCACTGGTTTTAAAACGTTTGATGGCAGGTAATATCGGACGTAAATAATCAGCTATAATTCTCTCCTCTGACTTCATTAAGCTTTTTTGGGCTTTAGCAATGACATCTACAGGATATTGCTTGCGCTTCATAGCTACTGCCACAGCTTTCGTAATTTCAGCTTTTGACGCTGCTGGCGATACACCTAAAATATCATAAGGATTCTGTTCCATCTTGCACCTTGATTCAAAAACCATTTAGCCGACGACGAATTGCTTGATAATCTGTATTATCAGGACACAATTCACAAGCCCACCGACATAGTTGATGCACTAAATAACTCGATAAAGCATTGTTTTCAATTCCTTTGATTAATATCATCATGAAATAATCCCCGACATAGTATCGGATACCATCATATTGGGAATATTGAGCATGGCGAACAGCTTCTTCATAGCGATCGCGCTTGATCAAATTGCCAATTTCTTGCACTTCCTGAGCTATAATATACATCTGCCGCACTGTGGGATTCTCAGGATTTAGTTCATAAGCCCAACTGCCTAACTCATAAATATCTCTAAATCCTAATTTTCTAGTTTTAAATCCATCAATTAATATATCAATGCAAATTTCTGCTACTATATTTTTAACCTTTGTTTGACCATTTTGTTTAGCATACCTCACAGCACCTTCTAAATCATTTTTGTCAAAAAATACTTTAATTGCGTCTAGTGCTATGGCATTCTCAATGCTCTGCATTAAGTCAAGCACAATCGGATTTTCCACATCAATTAGTTTAATTCTCTCTAGTTTTTCTAAAGCTTGCTGTTTGGTGATTTTCTCATTAGCAACTTCCTCTCTGACTTGTTCTGCTTTATATTCAGCTAAATAAGCTCTAGCATTGGCACTATTAATCACATCGTACCAAAACTGAGCGAAAGCTAGATGTTCTGTGTTTTCTGAGATATTTCTACGCTGTAAACTGCAAAGTCTATCTATTTCTTCTTGCCATTCTTGATTAGTTTGAATTTGTGGCTGTGCTTGCTTAAAGGGATTAATTGCTTCCCGCCATGTTTGTTGTTGTAAATAATAGCATCCTTCATGGTAAGCTACAAATTGTTGAGCAAATATTTCTAATTCAGAATTGGCTTGATTCGTCGGTTTTAATTTAATCGCCCTTTGGCTATCTCCAACGATACAAGCTGCTACTGCTAAACCCCAAGTTGTGTATAAGCAATGTAGAATTTTTTCGCTAGTATCTATCTTATTTAAAGAAGTTTGTTTGCCAGAAATATAATGTTGATAACAACCAGGAGTTACAAATATATCATTTATTTTGACACCGTTTACTGGCGTTTTTCCAATTAATTCTAATGCGACTGATTCCAAACGCCAAGTATCACGCAGGTTAAAATAATCATGAAGATTGCTATCTTTGACAATATCAATCATTGCTTCTAACCTGTGTTTTAATTGTGCCGATATGGCAGCAAAATCAACAGATTTATTTCCCAGCCAAGGTACATCTTGCAGATTGATGTCTTGATGCAAATTTGCTAAGGCAGTTGCCAAAGAAATAATTAAATGCGATAATTTGCTAGAGTCTGTTTGAGCATGATAATAATTGGCAACTGCCCAATTATGTAAGGTGATAATATTAGGTTGTTCCATCCAGTCTTTTTCAGCTTGTTCACTAATCACTTCCCAGTTTGCACTTTGCCAAACTGCTATTTCTAAACGTGGCTGAATATGTTGCTGAAGGTTTTCTTCTACTAATGAATCATAACCAAATTTTTCGATAAATTTTGTACTAGCTGTTTTGGCTTGCGGCAAATTTTCAGCTTTAACTAATTGTTCAATATTTTGGAGATATAGCAAGCGTTGTCTTTGGCTGAGAGTTTTGAGAATTTCTCGTTGTGGGGCGATGTTTTTACTAGATAAACTTTGCCATTCCCGATATGCTAGTTGTAAATTTTGTTGTTGGGCGTAAGCAAACCCCCGCAGATATGCAGCTTGTTCACTATCTAAACCTTCTAGGTGAGATATTGCTTGTCCCCAATCTTGAATTTTAATTGCTACCAATGCTAACCTGATTCGGCAGTTGCTGACATCTGGTAATAGATATTGAGCATTTTCATACAGAGAAATAGCTGTTTTGAAATCTCCGGCTTTTTCTGCTGCTAAACCTTGACGGTAAAGTTCTCTACCTTTGATAATTGATTGGAGTTTGTTTAATAAAACTTGTCCGTCGGTGCGGGGAAATTTAGCTACCGCCGATTGTAAAAGCGCGATCGCACCTCGTAATTTTCCTTCGCTTTCCCCTTGTCGCGCCCTTTGTAAACTAGCTTCAAAAGCTGCTTCTTGTGTAGCTTGGGCTGTCGCGTTAGCAATCGCCTCTGTGAGAGCCTGTGTAGAGTAAAGTTGTTGAGCTTGGGAATAAATGGCGATCGCATTTTTAAAGTAGCGATTTTCTGCTTGAGACTGCGCCTGTTGTACTAATCCTTGAAACTGTTGGCGTTTGTCTAGTTCCCCTTGACATCGGTTGATAGCTTGCAATAGCCGTTCATCGTGGAGAATTTTGCTACAGCGTTGATAAATATTGATGGCATTTGCGAGTGTTTGTGTTTCCCAAGGATCACCTGTATCTTGTTTCAGGAGATTTTTAGCATTAGCGGCGAGTTTATTAGCTGTTGCTACTTGTTTACGCCACTCTTGCGTTTGCTGAGTTAGTTGCTTGAGCAGATTTCCTAACAGTAATTGAGTAAGCCAACGTTCCCAAAAACCGGGGTTTTTTGACCAAAAAGCCAGGGCGGTTTCGCCGATGGTGATAGCTTGTCGCAGGTGTTTTTTTTGTGCTAGTTCTGCTGCTTTTTGACTAGCTTGTTTAGTTTGTGGTGCTTGTTGCCAAGCGTCAACAATTCCTATGCCAAAAATATTCTTGGTGAATTGATTGATAATTTCCAGAAGGTTCATTAAATCCCCTCCTGACAATTGGGAATTTTTAATACTTCTCCCACATTGATATAATCTTCCCTACCTTGAAGTTGCGGGTTGGCTTTTACCATGATTTGCCAAGAAGTATTTTTACCACAGAATTTTTCTGCGATCGCACTCAGATGCTCTCCCGGTTTTACTGTGTATGTCGTTGGTGCTGGTGGTGGCTGGGGTTTGACAACAACGGGAGGAGTAGTTTTAGTGCGCTCAATGGGAATGGGATGAGAAACAACCACTGTATTCAACTGGGGTTGTGAAAATATCATGCTTGTTCCTAATCCTAAACCTAAACCAATGAGCAACATCAACAAGATAATTTTCCAGGAGAAAACTGCTCTAGTTTGCTGTTGAGGTAATTCTTGTAGCATCCGAATTAAACTCAAGTCAGCATCACAATTAGGACAAATATCACCTGTAATACCTTGGTAGCTGCACACAGGACAATTAAGATTAATCTTCATCGGCTAAGTCCGGTGACAATTATGTTACTGGGTAAATCATGATCTAGCCAACGTTCAACATCTGGAAGTAGTTCTTCCCACAAACGTTGAGCTTCTTGTTGATTTTCTCTTGCCATTGCGTCGAGTAGACGAGAGAGTTTGTTAGACATTGCACTAGCTTGGGTGGGTGCAATTTGTTGAGCTTGGCGAATAGCTGCCAAACAAATTTTAATCATTTGCACTTCATCTGGTAAATTTTTCAGTTCTTTGCGAGCATCTTCGCTGTAAGATTCCATTCTAGATAGGTCATTGGCATTAATTGCCGATAGCAAATTTTCAGTCAGTTTTTCTAATCTTTGCTGCTGTGGTTCGGGGATGAGAAAATGACATAATTTCAGGAGGCGATCGCATTCAGCCGCTAAATATTCTGCTTCCAAACATTCCTCAGACATAGAAATTTGCAATGTTTGTAAACTGGCTTTGGCGCGATCGCGTAAATCAATGCGTTCTTGCCCTGTTTTATAATCGATAATTTGATTAGCTGATTGGACTATGGGAACTGCTAATTTCAATGCTGCTTCTACACCAACTTGGGTTAGGTCTAGACTGTTGAGTTTAGCAATGGTAGTTTCTAATTCTTTGTAAATTTTCTCATCTGCACGACCCCGCGAAAACGTACAACTCACTTTCACAGCAGGATCATTTTTGAGAGTAGCTGTCATTTTCAAATCGCTATTTTTTTCATCTAACTCTAAATTGACTAAAATTTCCGTTCCTTTGGGATAAACCTCATCTAAACCCAACCACATATCCCCGATACTGTCCTCTGCATCTAGCCCATCTAATTCTTGTCTCACCTGATCAGGGTTAAAAAACTTAAAATGAACTAACCGTTGTCCATCCGCCACAGTTTTGAAGGTGTAGGATTTCTGCACAGGCAGAATATCATTGCGGTTAATGACTTTATACTTAAAGTCTGCTAAATACTTATCGTCTACTAATTTGATATAATAATCACGGGATACTGTTGTAACTTTCTCTGTTTGCCCAGCCGCAACGATCGCTGCACCTTCCGCCACTGCATACATCGGGCGCGGATGCAAAACTACTTTATCAGCCCCAAAAGTTTCTTTTACCCTGCGTTGTACTAAGGGAATTTGAGCAGAACCCCCGACTAACAGGACTATATCCACCATTTCTAAATGATATTCGGCATCTTGTACCGCTAGGCGACAAATTTGCACCGAACGCTCTACCAAATCGCTAATCATCGCCTCAAATTGCTCGCGGGTAATTTCTACCTCAATGGGGATAGCAATTCCTAATTCATCTAATAACTGAGTAGCTGGACTAATTCGCGCTACCTGAGAACTACTCAATTCAATTTTGGCACGTTCTACAGCTATTTTCAGGTCAGCGTTAAATCTTACCCGTTGATAATAGGGCATTTTGGCAATTAAGCCCTCAATATCAGCAATTTTTTCTTCTGTGGCGACTTGGGTTTTAACAAAGTTCATCAGTCGAGTATCAATGTCATCCCCTCCTAACCATAAGTCTCCAGCTTTGCCATGTTCAATAAATGAAGTTCCAGCAGATGTCAGCAGAGATGCGTCAAATGTCCCACCGCCAAAGTCGTAAACTAAAATTGTCTTGACATCATCGCTATCTGGTGAAAAACCATAGGAGATAGCAGCAGCCGTAGGTTCTGGTAATAATTCTAAGGGAGTGAGTCCCGCTTTTAGGGCGGCGGTACGAGTAGCATAGCGTTGTTGATCATTAAAGTAAGCCGGGACAGTAATTACCGCTTGATCAATTACTTCGTCGGTTTTACCAATTCCCTGACGATAAGCTTGGGCGTTTCGTACCACTTTTTTGAGAATTTCGGCGGAAATGTCTTCTGGGCTGTATTCTTTGCCACCTAGCCAAACTGCTATACTATTATCAGTGCCTTGGCTGGGTTCGGTAATTTTATAACCCACTTTTGATTTTTGTTCCTGTACTGCTGGGTGACTAAAACCCCTACCCATCAAACGTTTGATGGAAATAATCACATTTTCTGGATCAGCCCGCAATTGATTGTAGGCTTGATCCCCCACTAATAATTTATCTTGGTCGGAAGCTACGAGCGATCGCGTCAGTTTTCTATCTGGTGGTGTGTTGTCATTAGCTGTCACTACCTCTACTTCTGCTAACTTAAAAGCACCTACAGAATTAGTAGTTCCTAAATCAATACCGATTGCCTTACCCATTGCTGACCCAATACTGATTTGTATAAATTATTGATACACCTAAGCTTTTACATGAACATAACTTGTATAAATTAGAGTTGTTTTAGGCAGCTTAGGCGTAATTAAACCAATATTACGCAAATTTAGCCATATAATACCTCAGTAAAATTACTGGTATATTGGGCTGAAAATCGGGAATAAGTAGGAATATTGCTGATTGTTCATGATATTTGGTCATGGTAATTAGGGGTTCACCAATGCTGATCCTATATTTATCCGCAACAAAAAACCCCAGCCGCCAAGCTGGGGTAATAAGGAGAAGTCCGAATGACGATGAGAAACCTAGTAAAAAGTAAAAATTTTAACTAACACCCAATGCAACTAAAACTAAAGTGGTGACAAGCAATGTAGCAAATGCTCCTTGGAGTCTGTAGCGGCGTTGCTCCTCTTGGTTGGGATAGGTAGCATAGTACATTTCTGGTTCAGTTGCGTAGTTGTTCAGGATGCCGTCTTCGTTGATGGTGGTATACATAGTTTTTTTTCTAGCTTTTGTTAACTTATGTAAATAAATTTAACAATAATGTTACAAACTGTCAAGCTGACTTGACAAGAAAAGGGTGATAATGCTGATAAAATTCACTTATCAGGGGAGATATCAAGAGATAATGGAGAATGATGGCGGGAGACTCGGCTTAAAAAATGAGCTATTGCAGCGAGTAGCAGCCTTAGATGTACAGCAAGCTTTATTTCCATCACCAGAACCGAAGATTGATCAACTGGTGCAACAGTTAGAAATGCTCAATCCCATCCCTAACCCCCTGAGTGTGAATCACGTAGATGATTTATGTGGGAATTGGCAGTTGGTGTATGCTTCTCGTGGAACGGTGGTTACTCGTCCGTTGGCTTCAATTTCTGAGGTGTGGGGTGGAATCAAGATTAAACGGGTGTGGCAAAAATTGGTTGTAGGCGATCGCAACCACATCTGTGCTAGCAATGGTGCTGAGTTACAATTACCCTTGTTAGGAAACTGGCAAATCTCGGCTGACGGAATTTGGACTTGGGGAGATAATCAACAGGAAGCAATGGTGAGTTTTCATGGCTTTTCTGTGCAAGCTGTCAAACCCTTGGGGATATCTGGCTTAAATTTGCCAAAGTTAACAATTCCAGTCTTAGAATTTTTGCGAAAACAGGCTGTATGGATAACGTCATATTTAGACGATGAAATCAGGGTGGGAAAAGGCGCAACGGGTAATATGTTTGTGTTTCGTCGCCCATAATGTAGAGACGTTGCATGCAACGTCTCTACAGTGCAGAATCAAGGGCATCTTCATTAAGAAATGCTATTACTTTCTTTGCTTTCTCGCCTTCCAAGTGCCACCATAAACATAAAATGGGTTATTTTCGCTGACACCAGTCCAACATTGAGGACAAACGAAAACCCACTTTCCGTTTTCTTCAAATTTCACCCGATACAAAAGCGGTGCAGGTTGACTGCACCGATAGCATAGTTTAACTCGATTTACAGCAGACATTTGCCTCACGTCAATGCTGAAGCTTGGGGTTTAGCAAATATCATCCGTCCGGCTGAGGTTTGTAATGCACTGGTGACTACTACCCGTAATTCACCACCCACATAACTACTACCTTCTTCGACAACAACCATTGTGCCATCATCGAGGTAGCCGATACCTTGACTTGGTTCTTTACCCTCTTTAAGAATTTTTAAGTCCAGGTTATCTCCAGGTAAGTAGCTAGGACGGACAGCATTAACTAAGTCATGCACATTTAAAACAGGTACTTTCTGCACACTAGCGACTTTAGATAGGTTGTAGTCGTTTGTGAGGAGAGTCCCGTTGATTTCTTGAGCAAAACGCACTAATTTAGCATCTACTGTGGGAATATCCTCATAATCCGATGGATTGATGATAATTCTGTCGGGATATGCTTCTTTAATACGGTTCAAGATTTCCAGTCCCCGTCTTCCCCGGACTCGTTTTTGATCTTTGCTTGCGTCAGCGACTTGTTGTAACTCCTGCAAGACAAACTGGGGAACGATGATTTGTCCTTCTAAAAATCCCGTGTCTAGCAGCGTTTCAATGCGACCATCAATAATACAACTGGTGTCTAAAACTTTGGTTCTGGCGGGTTTGAGTGTTCCCTCAGCTACCATTGTCTCTACAGTGTTAGGATTAATGAACCGCAATAAACCCCGTCCGTGGGTGTCGGCTAAGTTCATCCCGGTGACGGCGAGGATAATACTACCGACAACTGCCACCAATGGTTTAATAAAACTAAAGTCTGTGGGGATCGGTAGTAAAAATAGTGGTGCTAACATTAAGTTAGCCAGCAATAACCCGATTACTAAGCCAATGGCACGGGTTAAAATAACTTCCAGTGGCATTTCTCGGACTTGTGCTTCTAAACGGCGATATGTCGTTTGGAAACTCAAGCCAATCGCACCGCCAATAATAGCAGCAAAGACAGCAACAGTTAAGCGTAAAGCTTCTAGATTCGTCACCTGATCTAACGTACCATTGGGTAATAGATCGGTGCTGTAGAATCCTATTCCTGCTGCTGCCAGGATAAATGAGAAAATAATAATGGCATCAAGCATGGTTTTGATTGATTCCTGCGAGTGTTTTACCCGATAAAGTCGAGAGTTTTGAATTTCATCGGTAAGAGAGACTAACTTATATTGACTTAGACTAGGGTTTTATGCAGGCAATGTCTGCAAACATTATAACTAAAGTGTTTTCTCTTCCGATATTTCATAGTTTCGTCAGCAAAAGATAATAACTGTAAATAAACTACTTATTTTCATTATTTCTAATTTTCTGTTAGTTAAGTTTATTATTGTTCACGATTATGCAAAAAGTTAATGATTTAGCCGTTGTGAGTTCTGCTTACGTACATATTCCCTTTTGTAGACGGCGATGCTTTTATTGTGATTTTCCGGTGTCGGTGGTGGGCGATCGCCTGCGGGGTGAAAATTCTGGTACTATTTCCCATTATGTCGAGGTGCTGTGTCAAGAAATCATCATGACACCAGCTTTTAGTCAACCACTACAGACAATTTTCTTTGGTGGTGGGACTCCTTCGCTGTTATCCCCAAACCAGTTACAACAAATCTTAGCGGTGTTAGACAAGCGGTTTGGGATGAGTGCGGGTGTGGAAATTTCTATGGAAGTAGATCCAGGGACATTTGATTTAGCCCATATTACAGGTTATCGTGATGCGGGTGTGAATCGGGTCAGTTTGGGTGTACAAGCGTTGCAAGGGGAATTGTTAAAAGTAGCTGGGCGATCGCACTCGGTCGAAGACATTTTTGCAGCTGTAGAATTAATTCACCAAGCCGAAATCCCCAACTTTAGCATAGACTTAATTTCTGGGTTGCCGCATCAGTCTTTAGAGCAATGGCAAGATTCTCTTACAAAAGCAATAGCGATCGCACCCACTCACATATCTATATATGATCTCACCATTGAACCAAAAACCCCCTTCGGTCGTTACTACAAACCCGGTGACAGTCCCCTACCCACAGATGAAACCACTGTCAAAATGTACCAAACCGCACAGCAAGTTTTAACATCTGTAGGTTACGAACATTACGAAATATCCAACTATGCCCAACCAGGGTATCAATGTCAACATAATCGAGTTTATTGGGAAAATCGCCCCTATTATGGCTTTGGTATGGGTGCAGCCAGTTATATAGATGGTAAACGCTTCACTCGTCCCCGTACCACAAAAGAATATTACCAATGGGTACAGACTGGCTGTGTCATTGATTGTGATATCACACCCCTAGAAGACAGATTATTAGAAACTTTAATGTTGGGGTTACGTTTGGCTGAGGGTGTAAACTTGGTATCACTCACAGAGACATTTGGTCAAGAGAAAATCGCAGCAGTTTACAAATGTCTACAACCTTACTTCACAAAAGGTTGGGTAGAAGTAGTCAACGAAAGATTACGCCTGTGTGATCCAGAGGGGTTTTTATTTTCTAATGTGGTCTTAGCTGACTTATTTAATCAACTAGGATAAAAACCATTTTGTCAATCAGTAATTTTACTGGACTAATGAATTTTTCTCCTCAGAAACACAGGCAGTGGGGAGGTAGGGGAGAGGAAGAAGCAGGGGAGAAGAACTTTTACTAAGCCCCTTGTGGGCGTTCGCGTAGCGTCTCGTCAGAGAAAAAATCCTTATTTCCCAAGGCTGGTAGAAACCCCAGCCCTTGTGGGTGGCTTAGTTTTCCCTGTTCCCTTTCATCTAGTCAACAGCCATAGAAGATTAAAAATATATCTTTAGTTTAGGTGCAATATTTTACAAAGGATGTTACATTGAGAAATGTAAAGTATGGTTTAAGCTTTGGAGCAAGTAAGATAACTGCTCAAAATAGCTTGTAACCTATTGCCCAACTGCAAAAAGTCCGCTATTACTTAGGACTTGCGGTGGTGTTACCAACTTAAAAATAAGCGCAAATTCATGAAGTTTTGTTGTAGGTGTTGGTAGCAGCCTTAAGGTTCAACCAAACCAAAGACATTTTTGCTGCGCTGATAAAAGTAGAAGTGCAATATAGTTAGCACTCCACTTTGGCGTTTTTAGCAAGCAACAATTATCTCTAAATTTGCCTTTTAGACTCCTATTCTGGCTCAAGAATTCAGGAAATCTTTGCCTGGGTATTGCATGGGATTGATAGTTTTGTAGTAGTGTTGAGACGGAACATGGAAATGAATATCAAACTTACATCTAATTTATTGGGTTGGCAGTTCAATCTAAAAACTATGATGCTTATGTAAACTAAGTTTCAGCCCAAAGTTGATATTTTTTGGAAATTTTTTTCCAAAATATTGCAACTATTCCGCAAATAGTGTTATGTTTACGAATGTGAAGAAAACCTTAAGCTCCTTGAGCAAATCAGACAAATCCTGCTAACCACTGACATAATATACCCGTCTACGATCAGCCCAATAATTATTGGACTCCATCTAGTAACACTACTAAAACACGGGAGAAAGTTAATGAATGTTGCTCGTATTTGCCGAGTCTTAAAGTTTAACCAAGACTCATAGATGTTTCCCTAAATACGAAAGCCAGACGCTATACATAATAAGCGTTATCTTCTGGTGCAGCTAAGTTTTGACCACCTCAAATGCTGCCAGTTATTCCCTCTGTTTTTGAGTAAAAATCAGAGTAAATTAGGCTGCTGATTAATTGACTGAAGTCTGTATTGGTGATTTCACCATTTTTGGATTTTCCCAAGGTTTCAGGCAACGCATACAGTAATTCATTGCAGTTAAAAGGCAAAAAATATGAGCATCGTTCAAACCACCTTAGAAGCGAAAGAAACATCTTTCCATGTAGAAGGCTACGAAAAAATTGAGTACGACTTAGTTTATGTAGATGGTGTTTTTGAGATTAAGAATCCAGAACTGGCAGAAGTCTACAAAAATTTTGGGCGATGCTTGGCGATAGTCGATGCTAATGTGAGTCAGCTATACAGCACCCAAATTCAAAAATATTTCCAATATCACAATATTGATCTGACACTCTTTCCGATTACTATTAGCGAACCAAACAAGACAATTCAAACATTTGAGAAAGTAGTAGATGTCTTTGCAGACTTCAAGCTAGTTCGCAAAGAACCAGTATTAGTAGTTGGTGGTGGTTTGATTACAGATGTTGTCGGTTTTGCTTGTTCTGCATACCGCCGCAGCAGTAATTACATCCGTATTCCTACCACATTAATCGGATTAATTGATGCTAGTGTTGCCATCAAAGTCGCAGTTAACCATAAGAAGCTGAAAAACCGTTTAGGTGCTTACCATGCTTCTGGCAAAGTGTTCTTAGACTTCTCCTTCTTGGGGACTCTACCAACAGACCAAGTGCGTAACGGTATGGCGGAATTAGTCAAAATTGCCGTAGTTGCACACAAAGAAGTGTTTGAGTTGTTGGAGAAGTACGGCGAAGACTTACTACATACGCATTTCGGCAATATTGATGCTACGCCAGAAATCAAAGCAGTAGCCAACGAAGTCACCTACAAAGCGATTAAAAAGATGTTGGAGTTGGAAGTTCCCAACCTGCATGAGTTAGACCTAGACAGGGTAATTGCCTATGGACATACTTGGAGTCCGACATTAGAACTTGCGCCACGTATCCCCATGTTCCACGGTCATGCTGTGAATATTGACATGGCGTTGTCTGCAACTATGGCAGCACGTAGAGGCTATATTACTAATCAAGAGCGCGATCGCATTTTAGGATTAATGAGTCGCATCGGTCTAGCCCTCGACCATCCCCTACTAGATGCAGAATTATTATGGCGTGCAACTGAGTCTATCACACTCACCAGAGACGGTTTACTCAGAGCCGCCATGCCCAAACCCATCGGTGAATGCTTCTTCGTCAACGACCTGACAAAAGACGAGTCCGCCGCAGCTTTAGCAGAACATAAAGAACTTTGCAGCACATATCCCCGTGGTGGCGAGGGTGTAGATATGTATCCCCTCAGCAGCCAGAAAGAACTTGTAGGGAGTGCTACAGCATGACTGATATAATCACAAAACCGACAGCTAGACCTGTCACACCCTTGGGAATTTTAACCCAGAAGTTAGAAGCCATTGTTGAACAAGTCAAGCAACAGCAAAACTTACCTGCTGAATTAGTAGACCAAATTCAGCAAGCATGGGAATTAGCAGCAGGTATCGACCCTTATCTAGAAGAATGCACCACCCAAGAATCAAACGTCTTGGCTGCACTGGCGAAAACCACCGCACAAGAAGCTTGGGGTGAACACTTTACCCAAGGTGCAACAGTGCGTCCTCTAGAACAAGAGATGCTGTCTGGTCATATCGAAGGACAAACCTTAAAGATGTTTGTCTACATGACCAAAGCCAAAAAAGCCCTAGAAATTGGGATGTTCACAGGTTATTCAGCCTTAGCAATGGCGGAAGCCTTACCAGAAGATGGTAAATTAGTAGCTTGTGAAGTAGACCCTTACGCGGCTAAGGTAGCACAGACAGCTTTTAACCAATCTCCCTACGGTGCCAAGATACAGATAGAACTAGGTGCAGCTTTAGCCACCCTAGAAAAATTAGCCGCCAGTGGAGAAAGTTTTGACTTAGTATTTATCGATGCCGATAAAAAAGAGTACATTACTTACTTCCAAATGCTGCTGGACAAGAACTTGTTAGCACCGCAGGGATTTATTTGTGTAGATAACACACTCCTACAAGGAGAAGTTTATTTACCTCCTGAAAAGCGCAGTGTTAACGGCCAAGCTATTGCTGACTTTAATCGTACCGTAGCCCAAGACCCCCGTGTTGAACAGGTTTTACTCCCCCTGCGCGATGGTTTGACGATTATCCGCAGAGTGTAAACTATGACACAATCAATTTCTCTTGACTCCTCACCGGCTACACCGTCTCTAGGTTTAGAGGCGAAAATAGCCGCAATCATGCAAAATATTGGGACTTTGGCTGTGCTATTTTTAGCATTGCCCATCAATGCCAGTATTGTTTTCATATACTTGGTTTTGGGTGCTATCTTTCGTCCCCAAACCGCGACAACCAGCAACCCAAAAAATATCCTCATCAGTGGCGGAAAAATGACCAAAGCTTTGCAACTAGCCAGGTCATTTCACGCCGCAGGACATCGGGTGGTACTGCTGGAAACTCATAAATATTGGTTGACGGGACATAGATTTTCTCAAGCGGTGGATAAATTTTACACAGTTCCCGCACCGCAAAAACAACCAGAAGACTATATCAAAGCTTTAGTAGATATAGTCCAGAGAGAAAACATTGATGTATATATTCCCGTCACCAGTCCCGTCGGGAGTTATTACGACTCCCTAGCCAAACCAGAGTTATCGCGTTATTGCGAAGTATTTCATTTTGATGCAGATATCACCCAAATGCTGGATGATAAATTTGCACTAGCAGAGAAAGCGCGATCGCTTGGTTTAACAGTACCCAAATCCTTTAAAATCACCTCACCCGAACAAGTCATCAACTTCGACTTTTCCGACGAGACTCGGAAATACATCCTCAAAAGCATACCTTACGACTCAGTGCGACGTTTGGACTTAACCAAACTCCCCTGCACCACCCCCGAAGAAACAGCAGCATTCGTCAGAAGTTTACCCATAACTCCCGAAAAACCGTGGATTATGCAAGAATTCATTCCCGGAAAAGAATTCTGCACCCACAGCACAGTCAGGGATGGCGAAATAAGACTACATTGTTGCTGTGAGTCATCAGCATTTCAAGTCAACTATGAAAACGTTGACAACCCGGAAATATTGGCATGGGTGAAGCACTTTGTCAAAGAACAGAAGCTAACAGGACAAATTTCCTTTGACTTCATCCAAGCAGAAGACGGACAAGTATACGTCATCGAGTGTAACCCCCGCACACACTCAGCAATTACCACCTTCTACAACCACCCCCAAGTTGCAGAAGCTTACATTGGTAAAACACCATTCACACAAACCTTACAACCATTACCAACCAGCAAACCAACCTATTGGACTTATCACGAAGTTTGGCGTTTGACTGGTATTCGTTCCTTCACCCAGCTAAAGAAATGGTTAGCGAACATTTGGCGGGGAACTGATGCGATTTTACAGTTAAATGACCCGCTACCGTTCTTAATGGTACATCATTGGCAAATTCCTCTGTTGTTATTGAACAACCTCCGTCAACTCAAAGGTTGGACGCGGATAGATTTCAACATCGGTAAGTTGGTGGAATTGGGAGGAGATTAAGAGGTTTTATGGCACGCAGAGACGCAGAGGCGCGGAGGAGAACTTAAAACCCTATTTTTTAAGGACTCCTCAAAATCTTCCCTCTTACTCTCTGCGTCTCTGCGCCTCTGCGTGAGTAAATTCTTCCACTTCCACAACGCCATTAACTAACATTATTCTTCATATTGAAAAATGCAAACTACACTAATAAATCCCCACGGTATAGAAAGAAATTACGACCTTTCTCAAGGCTTACATAACTTATTTACAGCACAGGTAAAACGCACCCCTAACGCCATCGCTGTAACTTTTGAACAGCAACAATTAACCTATCAAGAACTAAATGCTAGAGCTAACCAACTAGCGCATTATTTACAAACACTCGGAGTCAAACCAGAGACATTAGTTGGTGTTTGTGTAGAACGTTCTGTAGAAATGGTTGTGTGTTTATTGGGAATTCTGAAAGCTGGCGGTGCTTATGTACCAATTGACCCAGAATATCCCCAAGAACGCATCGCTTATATGTTAGAAGATTCTCAGGTCAATGTATTATTAACTCAGGAAAAGTTACTGAGTCAAATTCCCCAGCATCAAGCTGATACTATTTGTGTAGATGCAGAATGGGAGAAGATTTCTACACAACCAAATACTAATTTGGACAGTGGCGTAACACCAGATAATTTGGCTTATGTGATTTACACATCTGGTTCTACTGGTAAACCTAAAGGTGCAATGAATACCCATAAGGGTATATGTAATCGCTTACTGTGGATGCAGGAAACTTATCAGATAAATTCTACAGATAGTATCTTACAAAAAACCCCTTTTAGTTTTGATGTCTCGGTTTGGGAATTCTTCTGGACTTTATTAACAGGCGCACGGTTAGTAATTGCTAAACCTGGTGGACATCGAGATAGTAATTATTTAATTAATTTAATTATTCAAGAACAAATTACGACTTTGCATTTTGTCCCCTCCATGCTGCAAATATTTCTAGCTAGTCGTGGTGTGGAAAAATGCACTTCTCTCAAGCGAGTTATTTGTAGTGGTGAAGCTTTACCTGTAGATTTACAAAATAGATTCTTCGAGTATTTTGACTGCGAATTACATAACCTTTATGGCCCTACAGAAGCAGCTATTGATGTTACTTTTTGGCAATGTCAAAAAGATAGTAATTTAACAACAGTACCAATTGGTTGTCCCATTGCTAATACCCAAATTTATATCCTTGATGCTAATTTACAACCTGTTGATGTGGGTGAAATCGGTGAAATTTACATCGGTGGTGTAGGTGTGGCGCGTGGTTACTGGAATCGTCCAGAATTAACACAAGAAAAATTTATTTCTAATCCTTTTAAAAATTCCAAATCAGCCTCGGAACGGCTTTATAAAACTGGTGATTTAGCCCGTTATTTACCTGATGGTAATATTGAATATGTTGGCAGAGTAGACTATCAAGTAAAAATCCGAGGCTATAGAATTGAAATTGGCGAGATTGAAAATGTTCTCTGCTTACATCCACAAGTGCGAGAAGCTGTGATTTTGGCGCGTGCTGATCACAATGAAGAAAAACAACTTGTGGCTTATATTACCTATAATTCAGAAAAACCAACAATCAATAATTTGCGTGATTTTCTGAAAACAAAACTACCTGATTTTATGATTCCAGCCGCTTTTGTGATGCTGGAAGCTTTACCTTTAACTCCTAGTGGAAAAGTAGACCGTAAAGTTTTACCACAACCGAATATTTCTCATTTCATTGAAACTAATGAATTTGTCGCTCCTCGGAATGCAGTAGAAGCAGAATTAGTTAAAATTTGGTCAGACATTTTAAGCATACCACAAATCGGAGTTAAAGATAACTTTTTCTCGTTAGGTGGTAATTCCCTGAAAGCCTTGCATTTAATCTCGAAAATTGAAGAACATTTTCACAAAGAAATACCTCTGGCGACACTGTTAAAAAATCCAGTCATTAGGGATTTAGCGGCAGCAATTGATGATAATAATCTGATTCATAACTCGCCTTTAGTACCAATTCAACCACAAGGCGATCAACAGCCTTTCTTTTGTATTCATCCTGCTGGTGGTCATGTTTTATGCTATTTTAAATTAGCCCATTACCTCGGTAATGAACACCCGTTTTATGGCTTACAGGCGCAAGGTTTTTATGGGGAAGAAGAACCCTTAACCAAAGTCGAAGATATGGCTAGCCTCTATGTCAAAACCATCCGGGAATTTCAACCTCAAGGCCCTTATCAACTCGGTGGTTGGTCATTTGGGGGAGTGGTTGCTTATGAGGTCGCACAACAGCTAAAACGCCAAGGACAAGAAGTATCTTTGCTGGCAATACTTGATTCTTACGTACCCATTTTATTAGATAAACAAAAACCAATTGATGATGTTTATTTAGTGGGTGTACTTTCGAGAGTATTCGGAGGAATGTTTGGACTAGATAATCTAGTCACGCCCGCAGAAATCGCACATTTAAGTTTAGAAGAAAAAATCAATTACATTATTGATAAAGCCAGAAAAGCGAAAATCTTTCCTCCTGGCGTGGAACGTCAAAATAATCGTCGGATTTTAGATGTATTAGTCGGAACTTTAAAAGCCACCTATTCTTATCAGCGACAGCCATATCCTGGGAAAGTCACCGTTTTTCGAGCCAGAGAAAAACATATCATGGCACCCGATCCGACTTTAGTTTGGGTAGAATTATTTTCTGTAATGGCGGCTGAAGAAATCAATATTATTGATGTTCCCGGAAATCATTATACGTTTGTATTAGAACCCCATGTCCAGGTTTTAGCTCAAAGTTTAAAAACGTGCCTTCATCGGAGAGAGTAGGGAATAAAAATGCAGATTTATCGCAGATTCATCCGCGTACCCTACGGGAAGCAAGCTATATCTGCGTGCATCTGCGTTCAAATATTTTTCCTGCACTGTAGACTTAACATCTTCTTAATCCTGCTATGATTCGGATTTGGTAGTTTACATAAAAGCTGTTAAATCATAGTAGGGGTAAGTATGCAATATAATGGCGATCGCCTACTCAATCGGCGTAACTTTCTACTCGGTGCAGGACTATTCACAGGCTTAGTCATCGCTAGCAAAACCTGGCCTGTAATAGCTCAACCTATATTTTCTAACTACCCATTTCAGCTTGGTGTCGCCTCTGGTGATCCTCTCCCCGATGGTATAGTATTATGGACTCGCCTCGCACCCGAACCCCTGAATGGTGGCGGAATGCAACCCGTAAACGTCCCCGTAGAGTGGCAAATTGCGCGGGACGAAAAAATGACTCAGGTTGTCCAAAAAGGCACAGTTTTAGCCACCCCAGAACTCGCCCACTCTATACACGTTGATGTCCGGGGACTAGAGCCTAACCGTTGGTACTGGTATCAATTTAAAGTAGGTAATGAAGTTAGCCCCATAGGACGCACTCGTACAGCACCCGCACCGAATAATTCTATTCAACAGCTAAATTTTGCTTTTGCTTCCTGTCAAGATTGGCAAAACGGCTTCTACACAGCTTATAAAAACATGGCTGAAGAAGACCTAGATTTAATTGTACATCTCGGTGATTATATTTACGAATACGGGGCTAACTCTGATACGCCACGCCAGCACATTGGCGAGGAAATTATTACCTTAAATGACTACCGCAACCGCTACGCTTTGTATAAAACCGACGTAAATTTACAAGCGGTTCATGCTAAATTCCCGTGGATAGTCACTTGGGATGACCATGAAGTAGAAAACAATTACGCCAACTATATCCCCGAAAATAATCAAAGTCGAGAAGCATTTATCACGCGCCGAGTCAACGCTTATCAAGCATATTATGAGAATATGCCGTTGCGTTTATCATCCCTACCGAATAAATCTAGTATGCTGCTATATCGGCGGTTGACTTTCGGGGACTTAGCAGAGTTTAATGTTCTAGATACTCGCCAGTACCGTACAGATCAACCTTGTAATGACGGACTCAAACCCCGGTGTGATGCAGCTTTAGATTCCCAGGCGACGATGACAGGCGCAAAACAGGAACGTTGGCTACTTCAGGGACTCGACAAATCACAAGCACGCTGGAATATAATTGCTCAACAAACCATGCTAGCTCAGTTTGATTTTGACCCCCGTTCTGAGGTACAATTTTTTAATTTGGATCAATGGGATGGTTATGTAGCATCTCGCGATCGCCTGTTAAACTTTCTCGAACAACGCAAGCCTTCTAACCCAGTGGTGATTACTGGAGATATCCATTCCAGTTGGGTAAATGATTTAAAAGCCGATTTTAATAATCCCCAGTCTGCAACAGTCGGTACTGAGTTTATCTGTACTTCCATTTCCTCTGACTTTCCCACCCGGTTTATTGAATCAACCCAAGCCGCACTCAGCAATAATCCCCACACAAAATTTTTTAATGGTAATTATCGGGGTTATGTCCGTTGTAAATTGACTAGAGATAATTGGCAAAGTGATTATCGGGTTGTTTCTACGATTACAGAACAGGATGCTACTATCAGTACCCTCGCTTCTTTTGTGGTGGAAAACGGACAACCAGGTGCAAAAGCCGCTTGAGAATAAATTTTAGCATTTGACACCACAAAAGCTAAGGGGTCTAGTTGCTTTCAAGCAGACCCCTCATTGCTGTTCTTCTGTTTGGTGCAATTTGTCCTCCATCACGCACTTTCGTTTACAGGTCTTGCAATCTTTACCTAAACCTCCCATAGTCGCCTCTTCTTCAGATCCTGGTTTGGCTTGACTCTTAGGCTATGTCTGTGACTAAGGGTGTTGCCACTTATTGCTATGTCAGAGGTTCTTTGCAATTCCACTTATATATTAGCATAATTTTCTGTCTGTCAACCTACATTTTGGGAAATTCAGCTATTAGAAATAAAAGATTTTTCCTCAGTTATCAACCTCATCCATCTTTTAGATGAGCTTTGTTAAAAAACTCTAACTTTTGGCACAATATTTTTAAAATAAATAATTTTAATGTTCCAAAATTAAGATATTAGATAGAATAGATAATATCATTTACAAAGTAAATTGCTAATCATCGTATTAGCCAGCCAGTATCTACCAGTTAAGAAAATTCTTGGCTCAGTATTTATCTAGTTTGAAATACTCAAAATAACAGCATATTAGCTGATTGGTGCTACCCCATTGTGATCGTCAATGATGAACCCAGAATAAATACTTAAGTCTCTGGCTGGAGGTTTTCCATTTTTGAATATATATGAGGCAAAATCTGCAAACCTGGACACAGATTTGCTGATTTTTTTTAGCATTTACCAAAAAATCAAAAAACATTAATTAAATCAAAAGCAATCAAGATTACCAGAGGAGAGGAAAATGGAAATCTTTGATTATGTTATTTTAGGAGCGGGTTTAGGTGGATTAGCAACTGCTGCTTGTTTAACCAAGCAAGGATATAACGTAGCAGTTTTAGAAAAGCATTATTTACCGGGTGGTTGCTGCCATACTTTTGACTATGGCGAATACAGTTTTTGTGCTGATGTACATTATATTTCTCAATGCGGTGCTAATCAGACGATAGGGCAGTTTCTTAATTATATTGGTCGGGATGTCGCCTTTCATAGCCTTGATTCAGACTGCATAGATCGGGTCATTACCCCAGAGGTAGATTTTAAAATACCTTTAGGTTGGGAAAATCTGCGTTATCGCTTGCTGTCTACATTTCCTGAAGAAGCTAATGCTATTAACCGCTACTGTGACGAAATTAAGCAACTACACCAAGAAATTCGTAGCCTAGGTAAAGATTTGCGTTGGTATAACCAAAAATGGTCTGATTGGTTAAAGTTGCCTAAATATTTTCATCTATTTCGCAGGCGAAACTGGACTCTACAAGATTTATATAATCATGTGGGATTATCACCAAAATTACAAGCAATTCTAGCCGGGCAGAGTGGCGACTATGCTCTACCACCCCAAGAAATCGCCTTAATTACCCACACTTCTTTAGTTTGGGATTATTCCGAAGGCGCATATTATCCCAAATATCACTTTAAGGACTTTGTTAATACCATTGTTGATGCTATCACCACAGGTGGTGGTGTAATTGCCTATGCAACAACTGTTAATCATATTCAAGTCAGCAACGGTAGCATTCATAGTGTACTTGCTGATGGTAAAACCTATCGTGCTACTAAGGCTTATATCAGTGACCTTGACCCTAAATTAACTGTAGAATTAATGCACGATGGAGAAGCCATCAGTTACAAAGAATCTCGGCGGTTAACTAGCTATGAATACTCAGCGAGTGCTTTTAATATTTACTTGGGTTTAGATAGTCGGTTTGAGCCGCAACGTTACGGTATTGGTAACTGGAATCTTTGGTATTATCCGACTGGGAACTTAAACAGAGAATATCAACGACAATTGCAAGGTGATTTTAGCAAACCGTGGATTTTTCTGTCTTGTCCGACAATGAAATCTCATGAACCGGGTGTAGCTCCCCAGGGACATCATATCTTAGAAATTGCTACTGTTTGTCCTTATGAACCTTTTGCACAGCTACACAAAACTGACTCTAAAGCTTACAAAGCTAAAAAGCGGGAATTTTACCAGCAAATTATGAACTCTGTCAGAGATTTAATTCCTGATTTAGATAACTACATCCGCATGAAAGTGCTGGGTACACCCACCACGAGTGAGTTTTATTTGGGACAACCACAAGGTAATATTTACGGTGCAAAATTAGTACCGTCGCAAGTGGGGTTAAATCGCATCGGGTATATTACAGAATTACCTAACTTGTTTTTAGTTGGTGCCAGTGCTGGTTATCCCAGTGTGCCGGGTGTGATTGGCAATGGTATGGATGTTGTAGAATTGTTGACTGGGGAATCAATACGGTGTAAAGTTTTTCCGACTCAGCCGTTGGTTGCGGCTGGATGATTATGTTAAGTGATGAAGTAGAATAAGTTAATCATCGGTGGGCATTGCCAATCACATAATATGAAATGTTTGAGCAAATTGCCAGCAATGCCCACCCTACAAACTCATACCATTTCTCTATGAAGTTGCATCAAATCAATGATGTAGAGACATTGCATGCAACGTCTCTAAATTTGTAGGAGAGAGGTTTGGAGAGGGGTTTTTAGTATTCTTAATCACTTGTCAAACATTCTTTGAGAAATTTCTCAAAAATTCCTCCCTAATAAAGATTCAAATTCCGCTTGTAACGCTGTGATTTCGGCTAGTCTAGCTACGAGAATATTATCTTTCCCGGCATCGTTTAACCGCGCTTTCCAATAACGAATACTGTCGGCGTTATTCATCCAAAACTGCACTACAGTATCTATGACTTGCTCGGTATTCCAACCCCATTTTATCGGCAAGGGTTCTACAGTTTCTAATAATGCGTCGAGGGTGCATTTATGGGTGGCTAAATATTCTATAGCTTGCGGCTGGGGTTTATTCGAGGTTTGCTGTTGATGCGTAAAAAATTGCCAAACTGGAGACACGCCCACAATGTCAAAAGTGTATTTCATTCCATTGCTCCTCATGGTGAGTTAGTTCTATGGAACAGCCTAATTTTCTGGTTTTATTGCTTGTCAAAATTGCCTAAACATGACCTGGGAAAACTAAAACTATTACCTATTAATTAGGCGTTCAAGATTTTTGTGAAATTAGCACTTGCTAGCGGAGAGTGCTAATTTTTTATGTAGTTGTTTGATGTATTATTAAAGAGTTTCAGGCATAAATTTAGGGAAGGATTTGATTTTTAATAATTCTTTAACTTTTCTACTTAGTAATACTCAGGGTGAATTAGCGGCTTTATTGGCGGCTGGTTTGTGGGCGATCGCTTCCACGGTGTATGCTATTGTCGGGCGACACATTCCGCCATTACAGCTAAATCTGCTCAAGGGAATAGTAGCGATCGCCTTGTTGATTTTGACTATCCTATTCACTAGAGAAACCTTACCGATTTCTGCCCCCATGCCGATTTTGCTGTTGTGTTTGAGTGGGGTTATCGGTATTAGTTGGGGGGATACAGCGTTTTTACGGGCGATTAATTACTTAGGGGCGCGGCGGGTTTTACTGCTTGGTACTCTTTCCCCAGCTATGACTGCGATCGCTGCTAATCTTGTTTTACAAGAACAACTCAACATCAGGGCTTGGTGTGGGATTTTACTGACAATTTTAGGTGTCGCTTGGGTAGTCACAGAACGAGTTCCCAACACCAGCAATCATTCCCCCACGCACCTGTGGACAGGTGTAGGTTTTGGTGTCTTAGCCGCAATTACAAACGCCATCGCCACCGTTATCTCTCGCGTCGCCTTTACTATGGGTACTATTACCCCTTTGTGGGCTGCTTTGTTACGGTTAAGTGCGGCTGAGGTAGTGCTTTTAGCCTGGATTTGGTTTCCTCACCGTCAGCCAGCCGAATTTTCGCCTAACTCCTGGCAATCATCGCGTGTATTTTTAGCAACCTGTTTTGCATCTTTTTGCGGAACATACTTAGGAATTTGGTTGCAACAGACAGCAATTAAATTGACGGCGGCGGGGATTGCGGCGACATTGTTACAGACTAGCCCATTATTTGCCATTCCCATCGCTGTATGTATGGGAGAAAAAGTCAGTTGGCGAGCGATCGCCGGTGTAATAATAGCGATTATCGGGATTGGATTCTTGTTTTACCTGAAATAACTAACTTTCAAACCGTTTAAATATGTTGAGGATAATAAAAGTTAGCACAGCACCAATCAACCCCAATTGCCATAAACCACACCCAGCAGCAATTCCCAAGGCGGCTGACACCCAAATAGCGGCGGCTGATGTCAACCCCCGAACTTCCAGACGTGGTGGTGGGCTTTGTTCCAAATTAGGAGATTGCCCCGAAGATTGACGGACAATTTCACCAGCACCCAGAAATCCTATACCAGTTGCAATCCCCTGAATTAACCGGCTGAGAACTTCAGGGTGGGATTGGAATGTAGTGATTTGGAGAGGAATCAGAGTAAATAAAGCCGAACCCAAACTTACCAACAAATGTGTTCTGAAACCTGCTGGTTTGTGGCTAAATTCACGTTCTATACCAATAATTGCGCCAATTAGCACAGCTAGGGCCAGTCTAAATATGATATCCCAATAATTCAACAATTTTATATTGTCAACAAAGAATAATCTACTTTAAAGGAAAGTATTGCTAAAATTTCCCACAGACTAGAATTGAAGTTTGGTGTGATTGTCAATATTTTAATCAAAAATTGTTGACTTGTGTGGGTAATGACACTAAAGAAAACTAATTGCACAGTCAACATATTCTGTTTTAGGGAATCAGACCGGAAAATTTAGCGGAAACCGGATATCTGTAGCGTAAAATAATAACTGAGCAATTAAAAAAATTGAGTGGATAGACTCTACTGGCTTGACCAAATTAAACTGCTAGACCGCACCAAAGTAGGTGACAAAGCATTTTACTTGAGCAAAATCAAACAGCGTGGCTACCCGGTTGTTCCTGGTTTTGTGATTACAGAGGAATTTTTGCGACTATTTTTAGCAACTCTCAATAATTCAGATTCATTAGTCGCGCATTTAACTGATTCTTCCTTACACTTGGATGTAGGAAACTGGCGACAACTTCAGCAGGTGGCTGTGCGGTTGCGTCGAGAAATTATCAATGCACCTGTACCTACCCAGTGGGTGAGTAAAATTGTGACGGCGGCGCAAGAATGGCAAGCTAGTCATTTAATTTTCCGTCCAACTTTAGCAATACCAAAGCTGAGGAATACCTCTGGATTATTAGAATCAATTTTCTGCCATTGTGACGAAGAAGCGATCGCCACAACTTTAAAACAAGTTTGGAGTCAACTGTTTCGTGCCAGAAGCTTGTTTTATTGGCAACGCATGGGAATTAATCTGCAACAAGTTAACTTAGCCATTTTAGTGCAACCTGTAGAGAATGCGATCGCCAGTGGCTCACTTGAGGTTAACACTAACGGATGGAAAATAGAAGCAACTTACGGATTAGGAATTGCCCTGGCTCAAGGTGAAGTGCTACCAGATACATACCAGATTGAACAGGAAACAGGTACGGTTTTGGCAAGGCATCTAGGCAATAAAATGTTGGCTTATCGGCTGAACCATGATACACCTGAAGATTCTCGCCCAACTATACTGACAATAAATCACACTGGACTGAGTGCGTACTTACTAGAGGAAGCCCAGCAACAACAATATGCCTTATCAGAAGCATCTCTACAAGAATTGATGAGTTTAGGGCATCAACTTATCAGTGAACTAGGTAGACACTTTACCATTGAGTGGACAATTGCCGAGCAAAATTGTCTACCCCATCTCTACATCACCCAAGTCAACACTCCCCAATTAGGCATTCCCAACTTACACTTGATTCAAGGCATCGGAGTCACCACAGGTAGGGTAACAGCCACAGCGCACGTAGTCGTCAATACGCAGTCACAACCAGAACAACTACCCAAAGGAGTAATTTTAGTCATACCACAGTTAAAACCTGATTGGTTGCCCCTACTGCAACAAGTCGCCGGTATCGTGACAACACAAGGCGGATTAACTAGCCATGCAGCGATTTTGGCGAGAGAATTAGGTATTCCAGCAGTGGTTAACGCCACAGATGCTACACTTTTGATTCAAAATGGTGAACGGTTACTGATAGATGGCGATCGCGGTGAAATTTATCGCATGAGAGCAGAAGAAGCGAATCAAGGGGACACACAACACCTGAATGCACCTCATCTGAGCTTGTCACCGCCAACTGTTGTTGCTTCTCACTCCCCAATGATTGCTACCCAACTGTTAGTTAATCTTAGTCAAACCAGTTTAATTGAGCAAGTACAAAAATTACCTGTGGATGGGGTGGGATTATTACGTTCAGAACTGATGCTGATTCCGCTACTCAAAGGACAACATCCTCGGCTTTGGCTGTTAGATGGACGACACACAGAATTGTTAGACAAATTATCCGAGCAGATTATACAGTTTGCTCGTGCCTTTGCCCCCAAACCAATTTTTTATCGCTCCTTAGATTGGCGATCGCATGAGTTATCTGCCCACAACTCACAATCATCACTCAAATCAATTTTAGGCGATCGCGGTACCTTCAGCTACATTCAGAATTCTGACATTTTTGATTTAGAATTAACAGCCCTGGCTAATGTTCACAAGGCTGGCTACACTAATCTTCACCTGTTATTGCCCTTTGTTCGCAGCGTCCCAGAATTTACCTTTTGTCGGCAAAAAGTCGAACAAATCGGACTCACCCAAGTGCCTCAGTTTCAACTGTGGATGATGGCAGAAGTTCCCAGTGTCTTGTTTTTATTGCCAGAATATGTTAAAGCAGGTGTGGCTGGGATTTCCATCGGTACAAACGACCTCACACAACTACTTTTAGGAGTAGATCGTGAACAACCACAATTAACAAGGCTACTCAATGAACAGCATCCGGCAGTGATGGCTGCCATTTCCCAACTGATTCAGATGGCTCAAACTGCGGGTATCCCTTGTTGCATCTGTGGACAAGCCCCAGCGATTTATCCAGAAATCATTGATCAACTGGTAAAATGGGGGGTTAGTGCCATTTCTGTCGAACCAGAAGCCGTAGAACGAACATATCAGGCGATCGCGCGTGCTGAACAGCGTTTATTATTAGCCGCAGCCCGCCAAACCCTGCGGTAAATTCAAAATTCATACCACACCTGCCAAAAAATCAATATCGGAAAATTGCGGCAATTGGTTGATTATCAGGCATTTGTTCAGGATTAACCGTGTAAACTTGCCCACCGTTCAACAAGGTATAAACAGCAGCAAAATTTAACATATCTTCATCATTTGGTTCAGGCTGGGAGTGTAAATCCACATTCAGAGTATCGGGATCAAACTTACCCCAAACTTGCTGCTGGAGAGACACCAACAAAGTGTCAACCTTTTGGTAATAAGCGGCGGGGACAATTTCTTTGATATCATCAGAAGCTTGAGCAGTATCTTCTGGGGCGAGTTGTTGATAAAGGGCGATCGCTGCCTGTTGTTGTTCATCCAACCGAGGAGATACAATTGACCAAGCCTGCTCATGTAATTCCTCCGGCTTAATAACTTCCTGATTACCAGTAATACCCGCTTCCAGCAAATAAGGATATGTATTCGCCTCCCGATAAATCGGATGGAGATATTCAACTCCCGCCACAATTAGAGGCGCGTGTTCATCCCGCAGTTTTTCATGTACTGCTTGATCAACGGCATAGCAAAACTGTAGAATATCTGCTTGATGCTTATCTCTATCAGGGCTTCCCTGTCCATGAAATGTCCCTGGTTGCTGAAAAGGATTAGCAGTTCCGCCTCTAGATGTAGCAATGCGGTGCTGTACCCCTTTTTGCAGTTCTTCCTCTAGAAGAGCTTGCTGTAAATTCTTGGGCATATTTGCCACTTCCACCTCGTGGATGTCATAGCTGCTGGCGGCAAAAAAGCGGACATCCTTTTGACTGAGAGCCAGAATATAAAATTTGCGATCGCGATTGAGTAAATGCAGCAAAGGTTTAAGATGAAACTGATTCCCCACAACTACCAATTCTGACAACACAGTTGGCAAACAATAATAACGGAATACCTGGGGAGAAATAAAGATTGCCAAGCCCTTATCTTGGTGTTCCCAGAAATCATTCTGATCTAATGCCCTAGCTGCTTGCAAAAAGTTGATCGCCTCAGTATGGCGCATCCCTATGGCATCTAACCGTTCTTCAGCCTCACGCATTAAATTTTTAAAGCGAATTGGGTTTTGACGAATCTCAGGCCCGGCTTTTTGCATCGGCATATACAGAGAAACACAAGGCGACTGAGGATTGGTGACTAAAGTTTTTAATTCATCAATAGATAGTAGAGTCATATTATTAAATGCCTATCCTCGGTAATTAAAGTTACGTCACATCTTGCCCCAGTTATTTGATAGCAATTTTCCTAGGGTGGGCAATGCCCTGAATGCCCTCAAGCCCTAATATTTACATTGTCGGCATTGCTCACCAGACAATGATTGAGAATGGTGCCAGATATCAATTAAAGGAGCTAGTCTTATTGCAAAGCTTCCAACTAAAAAATACATCTTTCTTTTGATAAGAAATTAGCCCATATACACACCATTCTTCAGAAAGAGAAATTACCCACCTGTTCCCACTCAGTCTTTTTGTTGCTCCCAAAAACTTTGATCGTCAATGTTTCCCAGTGAGAAAAATGTTTAATATAGAAAATTTACTTAAACAAATGTATAAAAATATAATGCTATAATTAGAAACAAACTCACAACCTAATCGAGCTTGTATTTGTCTACCTTTATTTGAAAATTGGCACAATCGGAAATCAGAATGGATGCTTCCGAGCTATTAGAAACAATCACAAATTTAATTGAGCAAGCCCAACAAGGAGAAATAGACCCTTGGGATGTGCAAGTAATTGAGGTGATTGACAATTATTTAGAACTCATGACACCAAAGACAACAGCCAGAGGCTACGAAGCTGATTTGTCTCAATCTGGACAAGCATTTTTATCAGCATCAATGTTAGTTTTATACAAAGCTAATACTTTGATGCAATTGTCAACAGCAACAGATGAACTAGAAGATGTCATAGATGATACTTTAATCGCCAGTGAAAACGGATTATTACAACAAGGTCATCGTTTACAGTTAGAGCGATATTTGCGCCGTCGCCCTGCCGCCATGCCCCCACCAAAACGCCGTGTAACTCTACAAGAGTTAATCGAGCAACTACAAATCATGGCGAACCAGCTAAAACAGGTGGAGAAAGTCAGTAAACCTGTGCGTATGAAGCGTCAGCCCAGTATCAAAACCATGCGTGAGGCACTGGAGTTAGCACACCAGGAAAACTTGACGGAAGTAGCTGGTGAACTAGAACAGGTATTACATTGTGCCGCCAGAGAATTACTTTTAGCCCAAAATTATCTCAATTTAGAACAACTTGTACAATTGTGGACGCAGACAAAGCAAGCTCATCAAAACACCTCTCATCATGAATCAGAAAACGGTCACATAGTCAGCGTTTTTTGGGCTTTACTGCTGCTATCGGCTCAATCCAAAGTCGAATTATTTCAAGAAGATTTTTACCAAGATATCAAAATTCGCTTAATTACAGATGAGAATAACACCGACCCAACTAGCTTGCTCTCAACCCAAGAGATTAAAGAAATTCCACCAAAAGCAAGATAAAATATTCGGGGAATTTACAGGCTTGTATTTCAGTCCCAGCCAAAATCCGATTAAATTAAAAAGATGACTGATGGCTTGTCATTATCTGTACCTCTTGGTTGCAATAATCGGTAGATTCCTGTTATTCCTGTTGTCAGGGATAACTTAGAGCAGAAATAAAAACTGATGATTAAGTATCACTCATTGAAAGTAAACTGGCTTGTGGTTGAGGAATAAACTTTTATGAAAGCGATGATTCTCGCAGCAGGTAAAGGTACTCGTGTCCGTCCGATTACGTATACGATTCCCAAACCGATGATTCCCATCCTGCAAAAGCCAGTGATGGAATTTTTACTAGAACTTTTACGTCAACATGGTTTTGACCAAATTATGGTCAACGTCAGCCATTTGGCTGAGGAAATTGAAAACTATTTCCGTGATGGTCAACGGTTTGGCGTACAGATTGGCTATTCCTTTGAAGGAAAAATTGACGATGACGGTAAACTCGTAGGGGAAGCAATTGGATCAGCCGGCGGTATGCGCCGCATCCAAGACTTCTCACCGTTTTTTGATGACACCTTTGTAGTTTTGTGCGGTGATGCTTTAATTGACCTAGATTTGACGGCAGCCGTCAAGTGGCATAAATCCAAGGGTTCAATTGCTACCATCATTTCTAAAACTGTACCCTTAGAAGAAGTTTCTAGTTACGGTGTCGTCGTCACCGAAGAAGATGGTCGTGTCAAAGCTTTCCAAGAAAAACCCTCAGTAGAAGAAGCCCTTAGCACTAACATCAACACAGGGATTTATATTTTTGAACCAGAGGTATTTAAATACATCCCCTCTGGCGTGGAATATGACATTGGTAGTCAATTATTCCCCAAATTAGTAGAAATTGGTGCGCCCTTCTACGCCATTCCGATGGACTTTGAATGGGTTGATATTGGTAAAGTCCCAGACTACTGGCGTGCCATTCGCGGTGTGTTGTTGGGTGAAATCAAAAATGTCCAGATTCCTGGTCACGAAGTAGCACCAGGTATCTACACTGGTTTAAATGTGGCTGTCAATTGGGACAAAGTGGATATTACAGGCCCTGTTTACATTGGTGGCATGACCAGAATAGAAGACGGTGCGAAAATCGTCGGCCCGGCGATGATTGGCCCTAACTGCTGGATATGCAGTGGCGCGACGGTTGATAACAGCGTCATCTTTGAATGGTCACGTTTAGGCCCTGGTGTGAGACTGGTGGATAAGTTGGTGTTTGGACGTTACTGTGTCGATAAAACCGGCGCAGCTATTGATGTGCAAGCAGCGTCTTTAGACTGGTTGATTACCGACGCAAGACAAGCACCACCAGAAACTACCCCAGTGGAACGACAAGCTATTGAGGAATTACTGGGAACAAATGGTTAGAGTCTAGAGAATCAGCAGGGGGGGCAGGGGAGATGAGGGAGCGGAGGAAGCGGAGGGAGCGGAGGGAGCGGAGGAGCAGAGGAGAATTTATTCTTAATACCCAGTCCCCAATCCCCAGTCCCCA